>DASTMB010000061.1 GCA_035714365.1 Mycobacteriales bacterium
GCCCCGGCGAGTCGAGCACGGCGCGCGCGAAGCGCTCGCCGAGCGGCCCCCACGCGTGCGCCTCGGCGACGGCGCGGGCGGCGGCGGCGAGCGCGCGGCGGCGGCCGAGGTCGGGCAGCAGCGCGGTCACGGCGGCCGCGAACGCCGCCGGGTCGTCCGCGACCGCGCAGTCGACGCCGTCGGTGACGTCCAGCCCCTCCACGCCCTTCGGCGTGGAGAGGACCGGCCGGTTGGCGGCGAACGCCTCCAGCACCTTCAGCCGGGTCCCGCCGCCGTGGCGCAACGGCACCACGACCAGGGCGGCGTCCGCCAGCACCGGCGCGACGTCGGCGACCTCGCCGAGGACGGCGACGCCGTCGCGGCGGCCGAGGCTGTCCGCGTTGCGGCCGGCGACGGACAGCGGCGGCGTGCCCTCCGGCAGCAACGGCCAGACCTCGTCCGCCCACCAGTCGACGGCGAGGCGGTTGGGCGCGTAGTCCATCGCGCCGACGAACAGCAGCGTCCCCCGCTCCGGCACGTCGCTCGCGCGTTCCGGCAGGTCGGTGCCGTTCGGCACCACCACCGCGTCGACGCCGAGCAGGTCGCGGTCGCGCTCGGAGACGCAGACGACGGTGGCGCGCGGGTCGCGGACCAGGCGGCGTTCGGCGGCGGCGAGGCGGCGGGCGTCGCGCCCGGCGCCGGGCAGCTCCGCCAGCCGCTGCGCCTCGACGTTGTGCAGCGAGAGCACGAACGGCCCGGTGCGCGGCACGAGCGGGTACAGGTGGACCCACTCGACGACGACGTGGTCGACCTCGGCCGCGCGGCGCTGCGCCGCGCGCACGGCGGCGGGCGGGCAGGACCGCGCGGTGGCGCGCGGCCGGCCACGCAGCAGCCCGGCGAGCACACCGGCCTTCGACGGCCGCGGCGCCCGCGCGTGCGCATCGACCGGCAGCGCGCCGCCGGACTCCTCGGTCGTGAGCAGGTCGACGTCGGCGTGCCGGGCCAGCGCCTCCAGCAGCCGCAGGCTGCGGACCGCGCCGCCGGAGCGCGGCGCGTCGGTGACCTGCGTGCCCACCCAGAGCACGCGGCGGTCAGGCACCGAACTCCCTCGGCCGGGTCGCCAGCACCATCGACACGACCAGCGCGGTGATGCCCGGCCGGTGCAGCAGGCTGGTCTGGCTCAGCGACTGGATGCCGTAGCCGAGCAGCGCGACGCTGCCGGTGACGACGCGCAACGCCACGTCCGTCGGCAGCCGCTTCCGCGCCTCCACGGCCGCGCGGTACCCGGCGACGCCGAGCAGCACCAGCGCCGCGACGCCGAGCAGCCCGGTCTGGAGGTAGGCGAACAGCAGGCTGTTGTGCGAGAACGGCCGGTCCTCGTAGACCACGACGCCGAGCCGCGGGTCGTAGAACGGCCGCCGCGCGCCGTAGGAGCGGCCCAGGCCCACGCCGACGACCGGGCTGCGTTCGAGCGCCGCGACCGCGGCCGGGTACTCGCTCGCGCGGTCCTGCACCGCGTCCTCCTGCGCCACCTTCGGGTTGACCAGGCTCTCCAGCCGCGCGGGCACGGCCGACAGCGTGCGGCCCAGCGCGCCGGTCGCCGCGATCGAGAGGAACAGCGGCACGACGAGCGACGCGACCGCCACCGTGCGCAGCCCGCGGCCGGGACTGCGCACGCCCGGCCGGACCAGCGCGAGCAGCCCGCCGCAGACGAGCAGCGCGCCCCAGCTCGACCGGTTGAAGCTGAACACCCAGACCAGCGCGTACAGCGTCAGCCGGACCGCGTCCGCCCGCTTCAGGCCGTACGTGAAGACCTTGCCGAGCACCAGCAACGTCGCCAGGAACAGCAGCCAGAGCATCGCCGGCCGGATGCGCTGCACCTGCGTCGTCACGCCGAACGTGTTCAGCGGCAGCTCCGGCGCCTCCGTCGGCAGCTCGCTGCCGACCGCCGCCGCGACGAGCACCACCACCGAGCCGAACGTGCAGAACCGCACCACCCAGCGTTCCAGCCGCTCCTTGTCGCGGGTCGTCGCGAACAGCGCCGTCAACGGCAGCACCAGCAGGTAGACCAGGTACGACTTGTACTGGCCGATCGCGAGGAACCGGTCGCCGCCGCGCAGCACGCTGTAGCCGAGGCCGACCGTCGCGCCCGCGACGAGCAGCAGCACCGGCGCCGCGAACCGCCACGACGGCGTCGGCTCCTCCCGGCCGCGGGAGACCACCCACCGCGCGACCAGCGCGTACGCGAAGACCTCGAACGCGTCCGTCGTCAGCCCGCCGAGGTGGAGCTGCGTCTTGAGCACCTGCACCAGCGGCGCGCTCACCACGAGCATCACCAGCGTCGCCCCGCGCGGCTTCTCCAGCACGAACGCCGCCACGCCCACGGCCGCGAGCAGCAGCAGCGTGGTGAGGCCGCCGGTGAGCAGGCGCTGCGCGCCGGCGTACGCGACGAACGCCGCGACGGCGGTCGCGGCGGCGGCCTTGGCGCGGTACCCGGTCACGGCGGGGTGGCGCAGGACGAGCGTTCCCCGCATGCGGCCGAGTCTAGATCGCGGAAGGCGCCGTTCTGGGACGATTCGCCGATGCCGCCGGCGGTCGTGCTCTGTGTGTACCGCGCGCGCAACGCGCGCGTCGTGCGCCGCCTGGTCCGCCAGGCCGTGACGTCCGGCGCCGAGGTCCGGCTCTGGGCGCTGGACGAGGTGGTGCCGTCGCTGGCGGCCGTCACGGTCGGCTCGGGGCCGGGCGGGAAGTTCGCGCTGGCCGACCGGCTGCTCGCGGCCGCGCCGGTGCCGCGCGACGCGTGGGTCGTGGTGGCGGACGACGACGTGCGGCTGCCGTTGAAGCGGTTCCTGGCCCTGGCCGGGCGGGCGGCGTTCGACCTGTCGATGCCGGCGCACCTGCGGCACCGCAGCAACCTCAGCCACGCCATCACGCTGCGCGCGCGGTGGTCGCTGGCGCGGGTGACGGAGTTCGTGGAGATCGGGCCGGTGTTCGCCGTGTCGCCGGCGTGGCGCGACGAGGTGCTGCCGTTCGGCGACGTCGGCATGGGCTGGGGCCTGGAGGCGGACTGGTATGGCCTGTCCCGGCGCGGCGCGCGGCTCGGCATCGTGGACGCGGCACCGTGCCGGCACCTGGCGCCGGTGGCGGCGTCGTACGAGCAGGGCGAGGAACGCGACCGCATGGCCGCGCGGCTCGCCGCCAACGGCCTCGGCGGCCTGCACGAGGTGCAGCGCACCCTCGCGACGTGGCGCCCCTGGCAGCGCACGCCCCCCTGGCTGCGGCGTCAGCCCACGTAGTCCGCGAGGTGCTCGCCGGTGACCGTGGAACGCGCCGCCACCAGGTCGGCGGGCGTGCCCGCGAACACCACGCGCCCGCCGTCGTGGCCCGCGCCCGGGCCGAGGTCGATGAGCCAGTCGGCGTGCGCCATCACGGCGAGGTTGTGCTCGATGACGACGACGGAACGCCCCGCGTCGACCAGCCGGTCGAGCAGGCCGAGCAGCCCCGCGACGTCGGCCAGGTGCAGGCCCGTGGTCGGCTCGTCCAGCACGAGGACGGCGCCCTTCTCACCGAGGTGCGTGGCGAGCTTGAGCCGCTGGCGTTCGCCGCCGGAGAGCGTCGTGAGCGGCTGCCCCAGAGCGAGGTAGCCGAGGCCGACGTCGGCGAGGCGGTCGAGGATCGCCGCCGCCGCGGGCGTGGCCGCCTCGCCGTCGCCGAAGAACTCCCGCGCCTCGGCCACCGGCATCGCCAGCACCTCCGCGATGTCGCGGCCGCCGAGCCGGTGCTCCAGCACGCTCGCCTGGAACCGCCGCCCGCCGCACTCCTCGCAGGTGGTGGCGACGCCGGCCATCATCGCCAGGTCGGTGTAGACGACGCCGGCGCCGTTGCAGGTGGGGCAGGCGCCCTCGGAGTTCGGGCTGAACAGCGCGGGCTTCACACCGTTGGCCTTGGCGAACGCCTTGCGCACGTGGTCGAGCAGCCCGGTGTAGGTGGCCGGGTTGCTGCGCCGCGAGCCGCGGATCGGCGTCTGGTCGACGGTGACGACGCCGTCGCGGCCGGCGAGCGAGCCGTTGACGAGCGAGCTCTTCCCGGACCCGGCGACACCGGTGACGACGACGAGCACGCCGAGCGGGATGTCGACGTCGACGTCGCGCAGGTTGTGCGTCGAGGCGCCGCGGATCTCCAGCGCCCCAGCGGGTGCGCGAACCTCCTTCTTCAACGCCGCCCGGTCGCCGAGGTGCCGGCCGGTGACGGTGCCGCTGCGCCGCAGCCCCGCGACGGTCCCCTCGAAGCAGACGGTGCCGCCCGCGGTGCCGGCGCCGGGGCCGAGGTCGACGACGTGATCCGCGACGGCGATCGTCTCCGGCTCGTGCTCGACGACGAGGACGGTGTTCCCCTTGTCGCGCAGCCGCAGCAGCAGGTCGTTCATCCGCTTGACGTCGTGCGGGTGCAGCCCCGCCGTCGGCTCGTCGAAGACGTACGTGACGTCGGTGAGCGACGAGCCGAGGCTGCGGATCATCTTCACCCGCTGCGCCTCGCCGCCGGAGAGCGTGCCGGCCGGCCGGTCGAGCGAGAGGTAGCCGAGCCCGATCTCGGCGAACGAGTCGAGCGTGTCCCGCAACGACTCCAGCAGCGGCGCCACCGACGGCTCGTCCAGCTCGCGCACCCACGCCGCCAGGTCGGTGAGCTGCATCGCGCACGCGTCGGCGATGCTGATCCCCTTGATCTTCGAGGACCGCGCCTCCGGGGCCAGCCGGGTCCCCTCGCAGTCCGGGCAGGTCGTGAACGTCACCGCCCGCTCCACGAACGCCCGCACGTGCGGCTGCAACGCGTCGAGGTCCTTCGACAGCATCGACTTGCGGATGCGCGGGATCAGCCCCTCGTAGGTGAGGTTGATGCCGTCGACCTTGATCTTGGTCGGCTCCTTGTGCAGCAGGTCGTGCAGCTCGCGCTTGGTGTACTTGCGGATCGGCTTGTCCGGGTCGAAGAAGCCGGAGCCGGTGAAGATGCGGCCGTACCAGCCCTCCATCGAGAAGCCCGGGACCGTGAGCGCGCCCTCGTTGAGCGACTTGGTGTCGTCGTAGAGCTGGGTCAGGTCGACGTCGTTGACCGCGCCCATCCCCTCGCAGCGCGGGCACATGCCGCCTAGCCGGGTGAACGTCGCCTTCACGGCGCGGCGGTTGCCGCGCTCGACGGTGATGGCGCCGCTGGCGCGGACCGAGGGGACGTTGAACGCGTACGCGCTGGGCGGCCCGATCTGCGGCTCGCCGAGGCGGCTGAACAGGATGCGCAGCAGCGCGTTCGCGTCGGTGGCGGTGCCGACGGTGGACCGCGCGTCCGACCCCATCCGCTGCTGGTCCACGACGATCGCGGTCGTGAGGCCGTCGAGCACGTCCACGTCGGGCCGCGCGAGCGTCGGCAGGAACCCCTGCACGAACGCGCTGTAGGTCTCGTTGACCATTCGCTGCGACTCGGCGGCGATGGTGTCGAAGACGAGCGAGCTCTTGCCGGAGCCGGAGACGCCGGTGAACACCGTGAGCCGGCGCTTCGGGATCGACAGGCTGACGTCCTTGAGGTTGTTCTCGCGCGCGCCGTGGACGCGGATCAGGTCGTGGCTGTCGGCGACGTGCGGCACTACATCCTCCGTGGGGTTCAGCTCTTGCGGGTGCGCCAGATGCCGACGAGCCGGCCGGCGCCCCACGCGGCGGGGAGCAGGCCGAGCGCGCAGCGTTCGCGGGCGGCGTGCGCCAGCGACGCTACGACCTGCCGGACCTCCGGCGCGACCGGCGCCGGGTCGCCGACCTTGCGGTCGAACGTCACCTGGTCGCGGCCGCGCGCGTACCGCTTGCGCAGCAGGTTCCGCAGCCGCAGGTCCTCGGCGGTGCGCCGGTGCCGCACCTCGGCGTCCGGCAGGTACAGCACCCGCCGCCCGGCGGCGCGCAGCCGCCGCAGCCACTCCTCCTCGTCGCCGCTCGACGGCAGCGTCACGTCGAACGGCCCGACCAGCTCGACGGCGGCCCGTGTGACGGCGAGGTTGGAGCCGTAGAGCACGCTCGGCTCGCACACCTCGGTGCCCGCGTCGAGCACCGTCTCGCCCAGCTCCTCGCGGCCGCAGGAGCGCGGGGCGGGGCGTTCCAGGTCGAGCCGGATCGGCCCGCCGAACGCGCCCGCGTCCGGGTACGCCAGGTACCCGGCGACGAGCGCGGCCAGCCACCCCGGCGGCGCGAGCACGTCGTCGTCGACGAAGCAGAGCAGCTCCCCGCGCGCCGTGCGCAGGGCGGCGTTGCGGGCGGTGTTGAGGCCGCCGTGCGGGATCGGCGCGAACACCAGCTCCGGGTCCCCGGGCCGCCGCGCCGCGAGGCGGCGCCGCAGCACCGCGTCGGTGTCGTCGGTGGAGCCGTCGGAGACGACGACGACCTCGTACGCGTCGTGCGGGTACGTCTGCGCGAGCAGCGAGTCGAGCGCGGGGTCGAGCAGGTGCGCGCGGTTGTACGTCGGCACGAGCACGCTCACGAACGGTGCCGTCACGGCTTCGCCTCCGGGGCGCCGAGCGACGAGGCGCGCGTCGCGTAGTACCGGTACGTCACGTGGTCGGCGAAGCCGATGCGCACGCCGAGGTCGCGCATCCGCCGCCACAGGTTCCAGTCGTGCGGCTCGGGGATGCGGTAGCAGGTGGGGCTGTACGTCAGGAAGCGCAGCCCCATCGAGTAGAGCACCGACCCGTGCGTGACCTGCCCGACGGTGAGCTCCGGCGCGCCGAGCCTGCCGTGCCGCCCGTCCGCGAAGAACGTCTCGGTGACGGAGTGGACCAGCTCCAGCCGCCGCCGCTTCGCCTCGCGCAGCAGCACCTCGACGTGGTCGTCGGTCAGCTCGTCGTCGTCGTCGCAGGGCGCGATCCAGTCGCCGCGCGCCAGCACCAGCGCGGCGTTCATCGGGTACGTCCCCGACACCCGCCAGCGCAGCGCCGGGTCGGTCGGGTAGAGGCCGCCGCGCGGCAGGTTGACGTAGCGCACGCGCGGGTCGCGCACCGACGCCATGTAGCGGTCGGTCGCGGCGTCGGTCGCGTCGCCGACGACCAGCACCTCGATGCGCTCGTAAGTCTGCCGCAGCGCGCTCGGCAGCGACACCTCGGCCAGCGCGTCCGAGCGGTTGTACGTCGGGATGCGGATCGTGACGAGCGGCTCCGCCTCCCCCTCCGGCTCGGTCCAGCAGACGTCGCGGCCGGCGCGGGCGCGCGCCAGCAGCTCGCGGTGCTCGCGCGCCTCGATCCGCTCGCGCCACAGCTCGAGCTGGCCGTCCACCCCCCGTTCCGTGAGGCGGTGCCGCACCGCCCTGGCGATCCTCATCGGCTCGACGCTAACGCGTCCACGACCGCGTTTCCGAAGATCCCGGCGTGCCACGACGACTCGGCGAACGCCCGGCCGGCCGCGCCCATCCGCTCCCGCAGCGCCGCGTCGCCGCAGAGGGCCGCCAGCGCCTCCCGCCAGCCAGCCGCGTCGCCGGCGTCGACCCACCGCCCGCAGCCGATCTCCTCGACGTCCACGTCGCGCAGGTGCGGCGTGCGGGTGACGACGACCGGCTTGCCGAGCGCCAGCGCGTCGTTGAGCTCGGACAGCCCGGAGATCTTGCCCGGGTCGCGCAGCGGGATCGCCACCACGTCCGCGCGGACCAGGTCGCGCAGCACGTGCGCGTAGGAGAACTTCGGCCCGCCCGGCTCCACCGTGTCCTCGTGCGTCTCGTCGGTGACCAGCTCCACGCCGGCGACGACCGGCAGCCCGCGCGGCGAGCGCGCGTAGACGGTGCCGCCGAGCCCCGCGTCGCCGAGCGCGGCCAGCAGCGTCGCCTGGTCGCGGTTGGTCTTGCCCGACGACACGATGCCGCCACCGGCCGCCGGGGCGGAGTACCCGGCGAACGCGAGGTCCGGCCCCCAGGGCGCCCACGTCACCCGCGCCGGGTCCAGCGGGAACGCCGCCAGCAGCGCGTCGCGGACGTACGAGCTGAGGCAGACGATCCGGTCGTAGCCGGCGAGCTGCGCGCGGGTGCGCGGCGTACGCCGGGGGACGGTGTGCAGGACGGTGACGAGCGGCGTACGCCAGACCTTCGCCGAACGCAGCGCCGCCAGCCCGGCGAGGGAGTTCGGCTCGCCGGCGTAGCAGGCGTCCACGCGGCGCGCGGCCGCCTGCTGCCGTAGGTCGCCGAGCCGGTACCGCAGCCGCCGCGACACCGCCGCCGCCGTACCGCTCTCGTCGTACGGCGCCACGACGACGTCCCACCCGGCGCTTGCGAGCGCGTCGGCACCGTAGAGGTGCTGCGCCGGGTACGTCCCGGCGCGTACGTCGCGGAACGCCTTCGCCATCGAGTAGTTGTTGGCGAACAGCACGCGCGCCATCTAGTACGCCCCGCGCCCGCGCAGGACGGCCCCCACCGTCTTCCACAGGATCATCGCGTCGAGCGCGACCGACCAGTTCTCGACGTAGTGCAGGTCCAGCCGGACGCTCTCCTCCCACGTCAGGTCGCTGCGGCCGGACACCTGCCACAGCCCGGTGAGGCCGGGCTTCACGAGCAGCCGGCGGCGGACGTCCGAGCCGTAGCGCGCGACCTCGCTCGGCAGCGGCGGGCGGGGGCCGACGAGGGACATGTCGCCGCGGACGACGTTCCACACCTGCGGCAGCTCGTCCAGCGAGAACCGCCGCAGGATGCGCCCGACCGGCGTCACGCGCGGGTCGCGGCGCATCTTGAACAGCACGTCGTCGACCTCGTTGCGCTCCTCCAACTCGGCCCGCCGCGCCTCCGCGTCGACGTACATCGAGCGGAACTTCCAGATGCGGAACGACCGGCCGTTCTGGCCGACCCGCTCCTGCCGGAAGAACACCGGCCCCCGGTCGGTGAGGAACACCGCCACCGCGACGACCAGCAGCAGCGGCGACGCCAGCACCAGCACCAGCGTCGCTAGCGTCCGGTCGACCGCGCCCTTGAACAGCCGCCGCACGCCGGTGAACTCCGGCTCCTCCACGTGCAGCAGCGGCAGCCCGGCAACGGGGCGGATCGTGATGCGTGGGCCGGCGACGTTGGTCAGCGACGGCGCGACGACCAGGTCGACGCCGCTGCCCTCGAGCTGCCAGGCGAGCCGGCGCACGCCCTCCGCGCCCATCGCCCAGCCGCCCGCGACGGCGACGGTGTCGGCGTCGACCGACGCGACGCAGCGCGCGGCGTCGGCGGGGACGCAGAGCGCCGGGTAGGTGACGCCGTCGAGCTCCAGGTCGCGCTCCGGGTCGGGCACGCAGACGCCGACGACGAGCATGCCGGCGTGCCGGGCGTCGCAGGCCTGCTTCACGACGTGCTCGACCGAGTCGCGGGCGCCGACGACGACGACGCGGTGGACGGCGCGGCCGTGGTCGCGCAGCCGGTGCAGCACGCGGCGGGCGCCGTAGCGGCCGAGCAGCAGCAGCAGCGTGCCCAGCGGGAACGCCACCCCCACGAACCCGCGCGAGAGCGGCAGCCGGAACGTGAACGCCACCGTCGCCACGGCCGCCAGCAGCCGCACCGACGCGTCGAACACGCGGCGGAACTCGTCCGACCCGATCCCGACGAACCGCGCCTCGTACGCCCGCGACAGCGTCAGCACCAGCACCCAGACCGGGGCGAGCGCCGCCGCGATCAGCGTGTACGGCACGCCCTCCAGCGCCTGCCCGTCGGTGTAGCCGCGCAGCGCGACGTACCCGGCGACCGAGATGAGCGCGGCGTCCACCACGACGAGCGCCAGCGTGTACGTGCTCTCCCAGGCCGGCCGGGGCCGCGGCGGGACGACCGGCTCCGGGATGACCGACGGGTCGGCGTCGCCGGCGCGGCGCAGGCGGCGTTCGCGCCGGGTCGCGGGCACGTCGAGGCGCCCCCCGGACCCCTCGCCGCGCGCCGTCGCCATCCACCCCTCCGTCCTCTCAACGCACCGTAGCGGCGTCCCTCGCGCCGGGCCGCGTGCCACGATGGGCACATGCCCCCGTTCCCCCTGCCGGGCGACGCCCGGATCTACGTCGCCGGGCACCGCGGCATGGTCGGCTCGGCGGTCTGGCGGCTGCTGGCGAGCCGCGGCCACACCGGCCTGATCGGCCGCACGTCCGCCGAGCTGGACCTGCGCGACCGCGCCGCCGTCGAGGCGTTCTTCGCCGCCGAGCGCCCCACCCACGTCGTGCTCGCCGCCGCCAAGGTCGGCGGCATCGTCGCCAACGCGACGTTCCCCGTGGAGTTCCTGTCCGACAACCTGCGCATCCAGGTCAACGTCCTCGACGCGGCGCACGCGCACGGCGTGCAGCGGCTGCTGTTCCTCGGGTCGTCGTGCATCTACCCGAAGTTCGCGCCGCAGCCGATCCAGGAGTCGTCGCTGCTCACCGGGCCGCTGGAGCCGACCAACGACGCGTACGCCATCGCCAAGATCGCCGGCGTGCTGCACGTCCAGGCGCTGCGGCGCGAGTACGCCGCGTCGTTCGTCTCCGCCATGCCGACGAACCTCTACGGCCCGGGCGACAACTTCGACCTCCAGTCGTCGCACGTCCTGCCCGCGCTGATCCGCCGGATGCACGAGGCGAAGGTCGCGGGCGCGCCGTCGGTGACGCTGTGGGGCACCGGCTCGCCGCGGCGGGAGTTCCTGCACGTGGACGACCTGGCGAAGGCCTGCGTGCACCTGCTGGAGCACTACGACGAGCCGGACCCGATCAACGTCGGCACCGGCGAGGACGTACGCGTCCGCGAGTTGGCCGAGCTGGTCGCGGAGGTCGTCGGCTACGACGGCGAGATCGCGTGGGACAGCAGCAAGCCGGACGGCACGCCGCGCAAGCTGCTCGACGTGTCGCGCATCAACGCCCTCGGCTGGAAGGCCGAGACCGCCCTGCGCGACGGCGTCGCCGCGACGTACGCCTGGTACCTCGCGAACGCCGCGGCCTGACGCGTCAGCGGCAGATCGTCTTCGCGATCTCGTCCAGGTCGAACGACGCCCAGCACGCCGCCTTCAGGTCGTGGCCCTTCGAACGCCACGCGGCGTTGACCACCTTCAGCCCGCGCTCCTGGATGCGCTGCACGGCCGGGACGAAGTCGGCGTCGCTGGTCACGAGGATCGCGAGGTCGTACGCGTCGTGCCAGGCGAGCGTCAGCATGTCGGTGACGAGCTGCGCGTCGACGCCCTTCTCCACCCGCGCGCGCAGCACGTCGCCGCAGGCCGGGCAGCGCTCGGTGTCGGCGCCGCAGGAACGGCAGTGGACCGGCCGCCGCTGCGGCCGCCGCTCGCGGATCGTCACGCGGTAGCTCGGCATCCGGTCGACCGTGGAGGTGAGCCAGCCGCGCAGCCGCGTCTCGGTGGCCGGGTCGACGGAGGCGTAGAGCAGCGTCTCCTCCACCTGCGGCACACCGGTGAGGCCGACGCCGGCCAGCACCCGGCCCGCGGCGCCGGCGAGCGCGGCGGGCAGCGCGGTCCAGTCGCAGCCGACGCGCGAGCCGGTGGCGTCGCGGCCCATCCGGTCGTTCCAGGAGAGCTGGTAGTTCCAGTAGTCGATGAAGATGCGCGTCCGGCACAGCACGCTGGTGTGTCCCCCGTCCCGTAACGAATACGGGGAGCCCCGAAGGGCTCCCCGGCGGTGCAATGCGCAGGCCGTGTGGACCTGCGGGGTGGTAATGCCGTCATTCTACCGGCCGCGCACAGCCGGTCAACCGGCCGACCTAGCGGTCGGTGCGGACGGTGCGGCCGCTGCGTTCGTCGTCGAGGAGCCGCACGTCGGCGTCGACCATGAGGTCGACCAGCGCCGTGCCGTACGTCTCGGCGCGCCAGCCGAGCTCGCGCTCCGCCTTGCCCGCGTCGCCGATGAGCGCGTCGACCTCGGCGGGGCGTTCGTACCGCTTGTCGATCGAGACGTGCTTCGCCGGGTCGAGGCCGGCGCGCGCGAACGCCGCGTCGCAGAACTCCCGCACGGTCATCGCCGTCCCGGTGGCGAGGACGTAGTCGGCGGGCTCGTCCTGCTGGAGCATCCGCCACATCCCCTCGACGTACTCGGGGGCGTACCCCCAGTCGCGTACGGCGTCGAGGTTGCCGAGGTAGAGCTTGTCCTGGATGCCGGCGGCGATCCGCGCGACGGCGCGGGTGATCTTGCGGGTGACGAACGTCTCGCCGCGGCGCGGGGACTCGTGGTTGAACAGGATGCCGTTGACGGCGTAGAGGCCGTACGACTCGCGGTAGTTGACGGTGATCCAGTAGCCGTAGAGCTTCGCGCAGCCGTAGGGCGAGCGCGGGTGGAACGGCGTCCCCTCGTGCTGCGGCGGCGGCGTCGAGCCGTACATCTCCGACGACGACGCCTGGTAGAAGCGGCACGGCACGCCGGCCGCGCGGATCGACTCGAGGAGGCGGACGGTGCCGAGGCCGGTGGTGTCGCCGGTGTAGTCGGGCAGCTCGAACGACACCTTGACGTGCGACTGCGCGGCCAGGTGGTAGACCTCGTCCGGCGCGATGTCGCGCAGCAGGTTGACCAGACCGACGCCCTCGGTGAGGTCGGCGTGGTGCAGGCAGAGCCGCCGGTCGGCGTCGTGCGGGTCCTGGTAGATGTGGTCGATCCGGTCGGTGTTGAACGTCGACGCGCGGCGCAGGAAGCCGTGCACGACGTACCCCTTGGCCAGTAGCAGCTCGGCGAGGTACGAGCCGTCCTGGCCGGTGATCCCCGTGATCAACGCGGTCTTGGTCACGTCCCGAACCCTCTCACCGTCACGTCGTCCGCGGCGACCCCCGGCGCCGGCCGGACCAGTGGCGCGCCGCGCCCGGGGTCGCGGACGGTCAGCACCAGCACGCGCTCCCGGCCCGGGTCGACGGGCAGGAACGCCGACAGCACCGGGTGCCCGCGCTCGGTCTCCGACTCCATCGCCAGCGCCGCGCCGTCCAGCGTCGCGCCGAGCAGCCCGCCGCCGGTCGTCGTGAACACCGACAGGTAGACGCGGTGCTGCCCCGGCACCGGCGCCTTGAGGCCGGGCAGGTCGAGCCGGTTGGAGACGTACGCGGGCAGGCCGGGCGGGGCGTCGTTGCGCAGTCGGACGGTGATCCGCGACGTCTCGGCGTCGACCCGCTCGTACGTCACGGAGCGGCGCAGGTAGTAGTCGAGCTTGTTGCCGGCGGCGTTCTGCGTCGTCACCTCGACGTACGGGCGGTCCGTCTCGGGGAGTACGCCCGCGATCGGCGCGGCGGCCAGCGCGGCCGCCTCGTCCGGGTGCTCCGACGCGACCTGGAGGTGCCGTGACCCGGCGGCGGAGGCGAGCGCGGAGAGCAGCGACGCGGAGGCGCGCGTGGACACCACCCGCTGGTACGCCGCCCGCGCGACGTCCTGGAGGTACGCGTCGCGGGCGCGGTTGTCGGCGGCGTACCGCGCGTACGCCTCCCGCTCGGTCAGGTCGACGACGTTGTCGGCGGTGACGACCTCGCCGGACGCGAGCCGGGCCGGGCCGGTGACCCGGAGGATCGCGGCCAGGCCGACCGGGTCGACCGCGATCGTGCCGTCGAGGCGTTCGCCGCCGTGGGTGCGCGCCCACAGCGCGGTCCACACCGCCGACGCGGCGGGGAAGTGCGGGCTCATGTTCGCGTTCACCCAGTACGACCGGGCGGCGAAGCGGTCGTACCGCGCGGCGAACTCCGGGCCGAGGTCCACCGCGGGGACCGCGACGTTGCGCAGCAACGAGTTGGTGCCGAGCTCGCGCAGCCGCAGCCGGCCGCGGTCGGCCTCGAGGATGGCGTACGCGCCGAGCAGGCCGCCGGAGCCGCGCAGCTCGGCGTTGGTGAGGATCGCGACGAAGTACCGGCGCGGCCCCTCCGCGCCGAGCATCGGCGGCCCGAGCCGCGCGCCCAGCTCGGCCACGGCGGCGCTGCCGCGCAACGACGCCAGCTCGCCCAGCAGCGACGACCGCGCGGAGCGCACCGGCCCCAGCACGAACGACGCCGGCAGCGCGCGCACCCGCGCCTCGGTCGCGGTGAGCGACGAGACGACCCGCGCCAGCGGCTCCCGCGCCGCGACGAGCGGGTCCAGCGCGACGCGGTCGCCGGAGGGGCGCAGCGCGTCGTACGTCAGCCCGGCGGCGACGCGGTCCAGCGCGGGGAGCGCGTCGCGCGCCAGGTCGTCGGCGGCGCGGGCGAGGCCGCCGGAGGTGCGCAGCGTGCGGCCGAGGTACGGCACGTGCGACAGGCCGGTCCAGACCGGGTCGGACGTGAGGGAGCGGGCCGCGCGCGTCTCGTGGCGCAGCCGCGCCAGCCGCGCCGCGACGTCGCCGCCGGCGGCGGGCGTGTGCGAGGTGAGCGCGCTACGGAGCGGGCCGACCTCGGCGCGGGCGGCGTTGAGGTGGGAGCGGGCGAGGACGCCGCGGACGCCGGTCCAGCCGAGCGCCGCGAGCAGCGCGACGAGCCCGAGCAGGAGGAGCCGGCGCGGTCTCAGGACCGTACGGCGTAGGGGCGGCGGCGGTACACGAGGACGACGCCGGAGCCGGCGACGACGAGGCCGAAGCCGAGGAGCAGCGCGGGGACGGTCGTGTCGCTGCCGGTCTTGGGCAGGCCGCCGGTGCCGCGCTCGAAGCGGGTGCCGTGGACCTCGTCGCCCTTCTGGTAGCAGACGCTGCCGGCGACGGTGACGTCGGAGCGGACCTCGTGCTTGCCCTTTCCGCCGGCGGCGTCGCCGCGCGCGACGAGCGTGTGGCGGCCCTGCGGCGCGTGCTCGTCGAAGCAGACCTTGGTCTTGAACCCGCCCTTGCTGTCGGCGACGACGGTCTGCACGACGTGGCGGCTGCCGTCCGGGTAGACGTCGGTGATGGTGATGCTCGCGCCGGGCGCGAAGCCCTCGCCGGAGAAGTTCGTGCACTGGCACTGCTTGAGCTCGCTGCGGGTCACCTTGCCTGCGCCGACGGACGGCGGGTACTGCGCGAGCGCAGGGGTCACCGCGCCGCCGAGCAGGAACGCGGCGAGCAGCCCCCCGACCAGAGTCCGGAACCTCACGTACGACACCCTCTTGTTCCCCCCGGAACGCGGACCGCGCCCGCGAGCGGCGCTGAGCCCTGACCACACCTGCCGCGCAACCCGGTACGCCCCGAGGTCACCCGCCCCCTGCTCCTGACA
Source organism: Mycobacteriales bacterium (assembly GCA_035714365.1). Lineage (GTDB taxonomy): Bacteria > Actinomycetota > Actinomycetes > BP-191 > BP-191 > BP-191. The sequence goes on from DASTMB010000061.1 coordinate 15,098, forward strand.
ACGTACGTCTCCCGCATCTGTCTCGGTGCGGAACGGGTGAACCTTGACCCAGGTTACGCCGCCGACACACCCTGCTCGCGTTCGCGGAGGTGCCGGGCGCGGCGGGGGACGGCAGGTAGCCTCGGACGAAACGCCCCCGAGACCGTGAGGAGCGCCGCCGCGTGGCGACCCGACGCACCGCCCTCCGCACGTTCGCGGCCCTCGCCGCGACCGCGGTGGCGCTGACCCTGGCCCCCCGCGTGGCGGTCGCCGACCCGAGCCGGCCGACGATCGAGGCGAAGCGCCGGCTGGAGCAGCTCACCGTCGAGGTCGAGACGGCCGCGGAGCACTACAACGAGGCCCGGATCGCGCTGGAGTCGGCCCGGCGCGAGTCGGCGCGGGCGTTCGCGCGGGTGCAAGCGAAGGAGGCGGAGGTCGCCGCCGGCCAGCGCGGGCTCGGCGACCTCATCGCGGCGGCGTACCGCTCGGGCGGCGGCGTCGACCCGCTCGTCGCGCTGCTCACGACGTCGACGCCGCAGGACTTCCTCGACCGCGCCGGCACCATCGACGCGGTCGGGCGCAACCGCGAGGGACAGATCAGGACGTTGCGGGCGGCGCGGCGCGCGCTGGAGCACGAGCGGCAGCTCGCGGCGGAGAAGGTGAAGGCCGCCGACGCGATCGCCGCCGACATGGAACGCACCCGCCGGCGCATCGAGAAGTCCGTCGCCGAGCAGGAGGCGCTGGTCGCGCGGCTGGAGACGGCCGACGCCCGCCGCGAACGCCTCGAACGCGAGGCCGCCGCGCGCCGCGCGGCCCAGCTCGCCGCGGCGCGGGCCGAGGCGGCCCGCCGGGCGGCGGCGGAGGCGGCGCGCCGGGCGGCGCTGCGCGCCTCGCGCACGCGCTCGTTCCGCCCCACGGCGTACGCCGGGCCGGCCAGCGGCCGCGCGTCGGTCGCCGTGGCGGAGGCGTACCGGCAGCTCGGCAAGCCGTACCGGTGGGGCGCGGCCGGGCCGGACTCGTTCGACTGCTCCGGCCTGACCATGTGGGCGTGGGCGAAGGCGGGCGTCAGCCTGCCGCACCACAGCGGCTCGCAGTACCAGCAGGGCCGGCACGTCTCCCGCGGCGAGCTCCAGCCCGGCGACCTCGTGTTCTTCGGCAGCCCGATCCACCACGTCGGCATCTACGTCGGCGGCGGCAACATGATCAGCGCACCGCAGACCGGCGATGTCGTCAAGGTGCAGCCGGCGTTCCGCGACGACTACGTCGGCGCCACCCGCTTGTAGCCGCCCCGACGTTTTTCGCGGATTCCGATTGCGGGCTCCCCGGACCGCACGTACCGTGGCGGTACGCGAGAAGGGAGGTGGTCCGACGCATGCATGATCAACGGACTCGTGAGGTGGCTGTCCGCTAGCCGCCGGTCCTGAAGTGCCCCTCCGGGCGCCTCCCGGCGCACGGCGGAGACCAAGACAGACACCGCGCCCCCGGGTGCCGGCCCTTGTCCAGCCGGCCCTCGCCGGACGACCGCACGGTCGCTCCCGGCGAGGCAAGCCCGGGGGTTGTCTGTGTCCGGATTCCGACCGTTCCCCGCAGGAATGGCCCGCCCGGGCCATGTTCGGCCGCCGCGCCCGCTCCGTACCGTGGTGGTCCGCGGTTGCCCCGCGCCGCGCCCAGCCTTCCCCGCCCCCGAAGGACCATGACCAGGACCCGGTCGCGCTCCGAGCGCGCCAGAACGCTGCTGCCGCTCGCCGCGCTCGTCGTCGGCACCGGCACCTCCGTCGCGTCCAGCGGCTACCTCGCGCGGACCCAGCACCGCGACACGCGGGAACGGTTCGCGCACCGGTCGGCGGAGGCCGTGCACGCGCTGGTCCACGGCCTGGACTCCTCCGGCGACGCGCTGCGCGGCGTGCGCGGGCTGTTCGACGGCGCGGCCCCGCCGCCGGAGAGCCAGTTCCGGCGGTTCGTCGACTCGCTCGACGTCGGCGCCCGCTACCCCGGCGTCGTCTCCGTCTCCTACGTCCGCGACGACGCCGCCCGCGCGCCCGCGTACACGGTGCGGCTCGGCCCGGGGCCGGACCTCACCGGCAGCCCGGAGGCCGCCGCCGCGCAGGACCACGCGCGCGACGCCGGCGCGCCCGTCGTGACGCCGCCGCTGCGGCCGCCCGGCGGCGCCGGCCCGGCGACGTTCGTCGTCTACCTGCCCGTCTACCGCGGCGGCGGCACGCCGCCGACGGTCCCGCAGCGCCGCGCCCGGCTGGCCGGCTGGGTCGCCGGCTCGTTCGTCGGCGAGGCGTTCGTCGGCGGCCGGCTGGCGGGCGCCACCGCCGTGGAGGCGGCGTTGTACGAGGGGCCGGTGGCGGAGCCCGGCGCGCTCGCCGGCGCCTCCCCCGGCTACGCCGACGCCGTCGGCGGCGACGGCATGGTCAGCGACACCCGCGCCGAGGTGTTCGGGATGCCGTGGACGGTGCGGACGGTCGCGCCGCCGGGCTTCACCCCAGCGTCGTACGTCGTCGCGCCGTGGCTGCTGCTCGTCGGCAGCCTGGTCCTCACGGTGCTCTGCGCGTTCGTGCTGCGGCTGCTGCTGTCCGCCCGCGGCCGGGCCGAACGCCTCGCCGCCGAGACCACGGACACGTTGCGGGAGAGCGAGGAACGCTTCCGCGCGCTCGCCGACCACTCGCCCACCGGCGTCTTCTTCGCCGGCGCCGACGGCGAGCTGTCGTACTGGAACCCGCGGCTGCTCGCCATGGCCGGCGTCGACGACCTCGCCGGGCGGAACCCGCGCGACCTCGTCCACCCCGACGACCGGACGCGGATCGACGCCGCGTGGGACGGCGCGCTGGCGACGCACGAGGTGTTCCGGGCGACGTTCCGCGTCCGCTGCCCCGACGGCTCCTCGCGCTGGCTCGACGTCGCCGCCGGGCCGACGCGGGACGCGCGCGGCGCCGTCACCGGCTGGGTCGGCAGCGCCGACGACGTCACCAACGACGTCGAGGCGCGGCGGCACACCGACCGGCTCACCCGCATCCTCGAGCACACCACCGACCTCGTGACGCTGACCGACCCGGCCGGCGAGGTGGTGTGGGCGAACGAGGCGGCGCGGGCGTTCCTCCGCGACGCCGGGCTGGTGCCGCACCGGCTCGGCGACCTCGTCGCGCCGGGCGCCCGGGGGTACTTCGCCGATGTCGTACTGCCGGCGTTGCGCCGCGACGGCGTGTGGAGCGGCGAGCTGTCGCTGCTCGCCGGCGACGGCCGCGAGGTGCCGGTGTCGCAGCTCATCCAGGCGCACCACGGCGCCGACGGCGCCGTCGAGTACTACTCGTTCAGCGCCCGCGACCTCACCGAGCGCCGCGACTACCAGACACGGCTCGCGCACGAGGTGCTGCACGACCGGCTGACCGGCCTGCCGAACCGCGCGCTGTTCGTCGACCGGCTCACGCAGAGCGTCGCGCGCACCGCGCGGCGGGACTCGTTGCTGGCGGTGCTGTTCATCGACCTGGACCGGTTCAAGCTGGTCAACGACTCCCTCGGCCACGAGGCCGGCGACCGGCTGCTGCTCGAGGTCGCGGCGCGGCTGCAGAGCGTGCTGCGTTCCGGCGACACGGCGGCGCGGTTCGGCGGCGACGAGTTCACGCTGCTCTGCGAGGAGGTCGTCGACGAGGCGCAGGCCACCGCCATCGCCAACCGCGTGCTCTCCGTCCTCGCCGTGCCGTTCGTGCTGCACGGCTCGCCCGTCCACCTCACCGGGTCGGTCGGCATCGTGCTCTCCGACGGCGGCCCCGGCACCCGGCCGGAGGACCTGCTGCGCGACGCCGACGCGGCGTTGCACCGCGCCAAGGACCTCGGCAAGGCGCGGTACGAGCTGTTCGACGAACGGGTGCGCGCCTCCGCGCTGGCGCGGTTCCACACCGAGACCGCGCTGCACGACGCCATCGAGCTCGGCCAGCTCCGCGTCCACTACCAGCCCGAGGTCTGCCTGCGCACCGGCCGCGTCGTCGCGGCCGAGGCGCTCGTCCGCTGGCTGCACCCGGTCAAGGGGCTGGTCGCGCCGGACGAGTTCGTGCCGCTCGCCGAGGAGACCGGCCTGATCGACCGGATCGGCGCCTGGGTGCTGCGCGAGGCGTGCGCGCAGGCCGCCCGGTGGCGGGACCTGCGCGACGACGGCAAGCCGTTCGTCGTCTGGGTCAACCTCTCCCCGCGCCAGCTCGGCCCGGACGTCGTCGACCTCGTCGCCCGCGCGATCGCCGAGACCGGCGTCGCGCCCGACCAGCTCGGCCTCGAGGTCACCGAGACCGCGCTGCTCGGCGACATCGACGCCGCCGTCGACGTGCTGCAACGGCTCCGCGCGCTCGGCGTGCGCATCGTCATCGACGACTTCGGCACCGGCTACTCGTCGCTCGCCTACCTGCGCCGGCTGCCGGTCGACGGCGTGAAGATCGACCGGTCGTTCGTCTCCTCGCTCGGCTCCTCGAAGGAGGACGAGGCGATCGTCGGCGCCGTCGTCGGCATGGCGTCCGCGCTGCGCCTCACCACCGTCGCCGAGGGCGTCGAGACGCGCGAGCAGCTCGACCACGTCGTACGGCTCGGGGTGGAGATGGCGCAGGGGTTCTACTTCGCGCGGCCGGCGCCGTTCGGCTCGCTCGACGCCTTGCTGGCGCACCCGCCCGACTGGCCGGGGCTGGACCTGCCCGCGCCGCGCGAGGCGGTCGCCGACCTCCGCGCCGCCCGCCGCCGCCGCGGCTAGGCACGCGATCGCGGCAGGCGGGGCGCGGCCTCGCGGTGGCGAACGGGAACGGCAGGCGACCGTCCCGGGCGCCAACGGGGTCGAGGGGAACACGGATGAGAAGGCTGGCGGCTCTGCTGCTCCTGCTCACCGTTGCCCCGGTGGCGCCCGCGCGAGCAGCCACGCCCGCGCCGACGAGCTTGGTCACCATCAAGGCGGCGCGGCACGCCCGCATGACGGTGACGCTCCCCAAGCCACCCGGGAGATGGCTCGTCTTTAGATCGGTGATGCCGGCTGCCGCTGCTGGGCAATTCGCGGATTCGCCCACCGATCACATTGCCGCTGGTTACAGTCCCCACAGCAGCCGACCTCAGTCGGTGGTGGATCGGGGGACCCGATGAACCCACGGCACCGTTCCATCTGGTGGCGAGCGACCGCTCTGGTCGCGGGGCTGACGGTGGCGTTGCTCGCCGTCGGCACGGGTACCGCGACCGCGCGCGGAACGCTGGCCGGCCGTGCGGCGACGACGCCAGGTCCGAGGCCGTCGCCCGTTGCACCTCCGCCGGTCGCGTTCGCACCCCAGGGACCGTGGCCGTCCATCGTCCGCATGGTCGGGCAGGCCGACGTCGCCTGTGGCATGACCCTGACACTCGCCTACTCCGACGGCACCACCGTGCGCCTCTGCTGGCAAGCGTCGTGCCGGGCGACCATCAGGGAAGCGGCGCCGCCCACGACCAACTGCGGCCCTCCCGGCTTCGACCGGCCCTACCCGCGGCAGACCGGCTCCGCGCTCGACATCACGTACGACCCGCGAGGCCACCACTGCGTCGCCGTCGTGGGTTGGACAGGAGCCGGCGACGGTGACCCCGCCGCCGGGTGCGAGTGGTGGCAAGGGTGCGCCGACGACGTCTGGTGGACGTTCGGCCACGACCCCTTCGCCCTCCTGCTCGGTGCGAGCGTGTGCGGCGACAAGGTCCAGAACCCGTACGTGCGTCCGCCACTGAAGGCGCCCGAGCTCGCTGGTGCCCGCCCGGTACGCGTGCTGGGCGGGCGGCACTCGCGTCCGAACCGTCCGTCCACCGCAGAGCCGCCCGAGGCGGCCACTGCGGCAGCGCCCCCCGCCGTTCCCGCTCCCGCGCCGCCTCGCACGAGCGTGCGGAGGCCCCGCCCGCCCGCGGGCGGCCAGATCGCCTCCGAAGGTCTCGATCCCGTCCGGTTCGACCCGTCGCTGGCCGCGCCGCCGAACGCTGCGGCGGCAGTGCGCCACGACCGCCATCCGGTGCTGGTGGCGGTCGCACTGCTCGGAATCATCGCCACTGCCGCCGCCGCCGCGCGGCAGGGTCACGCCCACCGCTAGGTGGTCGCCGTACCTGCGATCACCCCGTTCACGTACACCTCGACCGTGTACTCCGCCCGGTCTACCGGCAGCGATCCGGCCACGCGCCCGTCCGGACGCCCCGGCCGGTCCTTCGTCAGCACGAGCGTCGCGCCGTCGTACACGCGGATGCCGATCTGGTCCTCGGCGTGAAGGCCGCGAAAGGTCAGGTCGTAGTGCAGCCGCAGCGCCTCGTGCTCGTAGCCGAAGGACGACCGCACGAGCGCGGCGCCGTGCGCGGACCGGGGATAGGGGTCGCCGAACGCCGACAGCGTGGCTCCCGCACGTCTCAGCTCGGCGAAGAACTCGTCCCGGACGGCTGCGCCGATACCTGCTTCTTCGAGCTCGAGAGCGTCCGCGCGCCAGGCCGCGAACATCTGGTCGCGCAACGTCGCGGTCTCGCCCGTCACCGCGGCGACGAGTTCGCCGGCGGCGGCCATGGCGGCACGTTCGTCGCCTTGCGCCACCAGCACCTCCGCCGCGGTCGCCCGCACCGTCAGATCGCCGGGTAACAGCTCGACCGCCGCTGCCGCGTGCGTGGCGGCGCGGGCGGTGTCGCCCGCCAGCAGCTCGGCGTACGCCAGGTTGTTCAACAGCGCGCCGGAGTGCGCGCCGAGCTCGACCGCACGTGAGTACGAGTCCGCCGCCCAGCGCGGCGCACGCGCGTCCGCCGACTTGAGGTAGACGGATCCCAGCGCCTCCCAGGCCGCCGCATACCGCGGCTCCCGCCTGACGGTCCGCGTGAAGGCATCCACGGCGGACGGTGTGTCGCCCAGGCGGTCGAAGACCGCTCCGTCCGCGAACGCGGCGATCGCCTCGCGGGACAGGCCAGCCGGATCGTGCGCGTTGACGTATCCGATGCGAACGACGCTGTAGGCCACCACGCAGGCGGCAAGCACGAGGAACCGCTCCGGCCGCTTCGACGCCGGGAGGGTCAAGGCCGTCGCGACGAGCAGGAGCGCGACCGCGGACAGGCCGGCGACGCCCAGGTTCTCGCTCTCGCGCGAGCTCCACGCCTGGGCCAGTAACGCGTGGTCGTCCGCGACCTGCTGGCTGACGACCACCGGCCGGTACCCCCGGGCGAGCGCCTCGTCCGCTGACAACGCGTGCGCGGCGTCGTAGTCCCGGGCCGCCTCCACCCAATGGGCGCGTGCACGAGCCAGCGCCTCGCGCGCCTCGGCTGTCGTACGCGGAGTGGCGTCGACGGCGCCGACGTGCAGCACCACCTCCGCCTGGCGCACGTAGGCATCCGTGTACTCGGCGGACTCCAGCGAGAGACGATGGAGCGCTCGTTGCGCGTTCGCCGTCTCGACCGCACGACCGCGCTCATGAACCGCGGTGCGCCAGTTCGCTCGGGCCGCCAGGAAGCCGGCGCACGCCGCTACCAGCGTCGCGACGGAGACGACGGCGATCGCGCGACGACGCAACCGCAACGGAGCCTCGGTGCCCGGCGTCAGCGCGGGTGCTGCCGGATCCATCAGAAGCCCACCGCGACGAGTACGGCGGAGGCGTATCCGAGCGAGAGGCAACCGCCGACGATGCCCGTGACCGACACTCTGCGGTCGTCGCTCAGCTGTCCCAGCGCCGCCGCGGCGAGCCCCAGGAGCAGCACCACCGCCGCCGCGCGGAGCGTCTGGCGCCGCTCGGTCGCCGCACCGGCCAGCGCGAAGTACCGCGCACTCTCGTCACGCACCTCGCGTTCACGCAGGAGCTCGGCCGTCCGGCCCGCGACGTCGAACGTGGCACGCCGAACTCCTCCTGTGCGGCGCCACTGCACGAAGTCCGGCGGAAAGGCGCTCTGCAGACGATCAGCCAGTCGTGCCTGGGTCGTGGCCTCGACGGCCGCGACGGCGTCGTCGGGCGCCGCCGCTCGATGCGCCTCCTGCTGGGTCCGAGCCATCGCGTAGGCGGCGAAGACCCGCTGTTCGGCGCGCGCGTCCGTCTCGGCGCGTTGCGCCTCGCCCTGGTAGCGCACCGCCTGGACGACCCCCTGCCGGTCGTACAGCGCCGCGGTGCCGCCGGCGACGTCCGCTCGCCACGTCACGACGCCACCCGCGCACGAGATGAGCGCGCCGACGACGGCCACGAGAACGGTCTCGAACGGACGGGCGGTCGCGGTGCGACGTCCGGTGCGCGGTGCGCGCCGCGGCTTGGCTCCGCCGCGCGCCGCGCCCTGCCCTCTGGCTGCCATGAGCTCCCCCGACCCCGCTCGTTCCGGATCGGCCCATCGTCGGGGGCGCGGGTTGCCGGCGGCAAGTAGCCGCTACTCGCCCAAGAGCGCCCGGGAGATGATCATCTTCTGGATCTCGGTGGTGCCGCCGCCGATGGAGGTGAGCTTCGCGTCGCGGAGGGCGCGTTCGGGCGAGAAGTCACGCATGTACCCGTAGCCGCCGTGGATCTGGATGGCTTCGAGCGCGTTGCGCACCGACAGGTCGCCGACGAGCGTCTTCGCGATCGACGCCTCGACCTGGTGCGGCAGGCCCGCCTGCTTCAGCCACGCGGCGCGGTAGACGGCGGTGCGGCAGACCTCGAGGTTGATCTTCATCTCGGCGAGCTTGTGCGCGACGGCCTGGAAGTGCGCGATCGGCTTGCCGAACTGCCGCCGCTCCTTCGCGTACGCGACCGACGCGTCGAGCGTCGCCGCCATGCCGCCGATGGAGCCCGCGATCATGACGGTGCGTTCCCAGTCGAAGCACTCGAACGCGATCCGCCACAACGCCTCGCCCTCCGGCCCGAGCATCGCGTCGGCGGGGACGCGGCAGCCGGTGAGGACGATCTCCGCCGTCGGCGACGAACGGCAGCCCATCTTGTCCAGCTCGCGCCCGACGGCGAAGCCGGGGTTGTCGGTCTCCACGAGGAACGCGCTCACGCCGCGCCCGGGGCCCGCGTCCGGGTCGGTGACCGCGAGGACGGTGCAGAGCTGGGCGATGGGGCCGTTGGTGATGAACATCTTGGTTCCGTCGATAATCCACTCGTCACCGTCGCGCACGGCGCGGGTGCGGATGCCGCCGGCGTCGCTGCCGGCCTCCGGCTCGGTCGACGCCCACGAGCCGATCCACTCGCCGGAGCAGAGCCGCGGCAGGTACCGCGCCTGCTGCTCGGGGGTGCCGTGCAGCCAGATCGGGACGGTGCCGATGGTCCAGTGGGCGCCGAGGGAGAGGTTGAGGCCGCCGTCGTGGCCGCCCTCGCCGATCGCCTCGTTGGCGAGGCAGGTCTCGACGATCGACGCACCCGCGCCGCCGTGCTCCTCCGGCACCGGGAGGCCGGCGAGCCCCTGCGCGGCGAGCGAACGCCACACCTCCGGGTCCCAGCGACCCGCCTTGTCGCGGTCCCGGGCCTCCGGCGCGACGACCGCGCTCGCCCACTCGAGGACCGAGCGCCGGAACGCCGTCTGCTCCGGCGTGATCGTGAAGTCCATCCGGCGACGCTACAGCGGGCTCCGGCAGGGCGCCGGAAGGCCCCGGCCAGGGTGCGGGATCCGTTCGAAAGTCGCGCGTAAGGAACGCGAGCGTCATCCGTGTAGAGGTCGGACACCCGCCCCGGGTGCCGTCGTGCCTCGTGCACGGCATCCACGAGAAGGGAAATCGATGAACGAGATGGAGCACGAACAGGCGCGGTCAGAGGAACCGATCCAGTTCGACTTCAGCATCCGGCCGCGCGAGGAGCGCCCGGTGCTGATCTCGGTGCACCTCTGAGGCTGGGAGCCTGATCCATGAGCGCGCTTGCCGACGGTGTGCTGCTTCAGTGCGCCGTTCTTGCGCTCGTTGATCGGTGGCCGACGCCGTCGTTCGTGCTGACCCAGCGCGCCGACGGCGTCGGCATCGATCCGGGCGCCATCTGCTGGCCGGGAGGACGCTCTCGTCCGGAGGAGACTCCGCGCGAGACTGCGTTACGCGAGGCCGCGGAGGAGATCTCCCTGCCTCCCGAGTCGGTCTCGATCCTCTGCGAGGGACCGACCGTCGTGGTGCCGGATCGCGCGTGGGCGATCGTGCCGGTCCTCGCGTTGCTGCTCGAGCCGGCTGCGTTCGCACCGGCCGCGTCGGAGGTCGCCACGATCCACCTGGTGCCCCTCGACGATCTGATCGACCCGAGGACGCACCGGCACGTCACCACGCCGGGAGGGCGTGAGCTGGCGTGGGAGCTGCCGGCAGGGCGGCTGTGGGGGCCAACGGCGACCATCACCGGCTGGGCGCTCGACATGGTGGCATCCGGGTGGACACGCCGCGGATGCCCGGACGGCATACCGCCTCTTGCACCGGATCAGGCCATCGGTTGTCCGCCATGACCGCTGTCCACGGTGGGGACGTGTTCGCACGGCAGCTCGTGCGCGAGGGCGTCGACACCATCTTCACGCTCACGGGCGGCCACATCTCGCCGTTGCTCGACGGTTGCGTCCGCGCGGGGGTCCGTGTGGTGGACGTACGTCACGAGCAGGCGGCCGCACACGCCGCGGATGCGTACGCGCGGCTCACCCGGAACGTCGGTGTCGCCGTCGTCACGGCCGGGCCGGGCCTCACCGGCGTAGTCACCGCCGTCGCGAACGCGCACAGCGCCGGCAGCCCGTTGGTCGTAGTGGCCGGCCGGAACCCGCTCGCGCTCGAAGGTGCGGGGGCGCTCCAGGAAGCACCGCACGCCGACCTGCTCAAGCCGGTGACGAAACGCACGGACGTCGCGTTCGATGCTTGGCGTATCGGGGAGCTCCTGCACTGGGCCTGCGCAACGGCCACCGCTCCCAGGTGCGGGCCCGCGTTCCTCGACCTACCGCTCGACGTGCAGCTCACGCCCGTCGACCCGGCTCGCATCGTCGTACCCTCCGACCGGCGCACGGTGGCCGCCGCGGGTGTCGACCCCGGCGTCACTGATGCCGCCGTGAAGCTGCTCTCGGCGGCGAGCACACCGGTCATCCTCGTCGGTACCGGCGCCTATTGGGCGGACGCCGGACCTGAGCTGGCTGCCGTAGCGGAAGCGATGAACGCGCCAGTCTTTCTCAACGGCATGGCGCGCGGGCTGTTGCCTACGACGCACCCGTGCGTCGGGGCGCTCGCGAGGTCGTGGGCGCTGGAACGAGCGGACTCCGTCCTGCTCGTCGGCGGTGACTTCGACTTCCGCCTTGGTTACGGCCGATCCGGACTACGTGAGGATGTCGCTGTCATTCAGGTCGACCCGCAGGCCGATCGCATCGGGCACAACCGGGCAGTGACACACGGCGTCGTGGGGGACGTACGCGCGTTCCTGGGCGCGGTCGCCGACGCATCCGGCGCAGGACGCACCGACAAGACGTGGCTCGCCGAGGTTCGCGCCGAGGAGCTCTCCCGCGAGCACAAGAGGCTGCCGTTGCTCCGGTCGGAGCAGGTACCGATCCACCCACTTCGCCTCGCAACGGAGGTCGCCCGCTTCGCCGACGACGACGCGGTGTTCGTCGGCGACGGTGGCGACGTCGTGACCGCGGCCGCGTCGGTGGTTCGCGCCAACGTGCCCGGTCACTGGATGGATCCGGGCCCGTTCGGGTGCCTCGGCATCGGCGCTCCGTTCGCGATGGCCGCGCGACTCGCACGACCAGGGCACCAGGTCGTCGCCCTGTTCGGCGACGGTTCGTTCGGCTTCAACGGTTTCGAGTACGACTCGGCCGTCCGCCAGTCGCTGCCGTTCGTCGGCGTCATCGGCAACGACGGGGCGTGGGGCGAGATGAAGGCATTCCACCGTGACCTCTTCGGGGAAGAGCACCTCGTAGCGCAGGATCTCTCCCGCGCGACTCGCTACGACCTCGTCGTCGAGGCGCTCGGCGGCTACGGCGAACGCGTGACGGAGCCAGCCGAGATCGCCCCCGCTCTACGTAGAGCAGCGGACTCAGGCGTCCCTGCAGTCGTCGACGTCCACGTCGCACCCCGCCAACAGCCCCGACACCACACCTCGGAAGGGTGACGCCGTGACCAGCCCCACCTACTCGCTACCCGTTCTCGTCGGGAGTGTGCAGCGCACCGACGACCAGCTCGTCGTCGCCACTCCCGGGGGCGACTACCTCATCGACGCCGGCCCGCACACCGTTGCCGTCGAAGCGGTGCTCCGCCTCCTCGACGGACACCACCGTCCGGCTGATCTCGCCGACCGGCTGGCGGAGCACGACGTGCGCTCCCTCCTGAACGCCCTGGACGAGCGTCACCTGCTCGCCGAGCCGGGCCCCGCGACGGCACGACCGGCGATCGCGGTCCTGCTCGAGATCGAGGACCTGACCAACGACCTGCTGCACAGGACGCTCTACCGCAACGAGTACTGGAAGGCCGTGCATCAGGGCACCGATGGCGTTCCGCTGAACGTCCTGTACGGGACCGCGATCGAGAACTACCACTTCCTGTTTCGCGAGAGCTGGTTCGACGCGCCTGTCCTGCCCTACCCGTACAGCCGCAGCGCCCGAGTGCTGGTGAACGAGTTCTACGCGGAGGAGATCGGTCACGACGAGCTGATCCTGCGCAGTCTCGAGCACCTGGGAATCTCCCGCGACGACCTCGCCCGGACGATGCCGCTCGCGACGACGGTGGCGCTGTGCAACGCGTTGTCGTACTGGGCGCGCTACGACCCGCTGTTCTTCCTCACGACCATCGGCACCCTGGAGGGGAAGGACATCGACACCGACTCGTACCTCGAGGCGTGTGAACGTGCCGCGTTGCCGCCAGAGTTCGTCCGGCCGCTTCGCGCGCACTCGGAGATCAACCTCCGGGGCGGCCATGGAAACCTCACCAGAGCCATCTTCGCCGGACTCGGCTCCGGCATCGATGACCTGACGACGGCTCGGCTCCGTGCACAGACCCAGCTGTTCGTCGAGCTGTACGACGCCTTCTACAGCGGCATCTGGGACTACTACTCGCAGCCGGGCAACCCGCTCGTCCGCAGCATCACGACGACGGAGGGATGACATGACCACCGACCAGTTCTTCCGGCGTCCGGCGCTGCGGGCGGGCGTCGCCACTACCCGCGACGGGGAGACGTTCCGGCTCGAGTACCGGCTCCAGGGCTGCACGCTCACGGTTCCGGAACCGGCGGGGGATCAGTTCGCCCGGCTGCTCAGCAGCCTGTCCGAGGGAGCGTCAGAGGCCGACCTTGCCGCCGGTGCCCCGGGGTTCCGGGACCGGATGCCGGAGCTGCTGCGGCAGCTCGACCACCTCGGGCTGCTGACGGAGGGCGCGGACCTGGGCACGGCGGCCGGTCATACGGGCACCCAGCTCTACGGAGACGTCCGACGCCATTGCGGCGCGTTCCTCAAGACGGCGGCCGGCTCTCGGTTCGAACGAGCCGCCACGAGCGGCGACATCGAGGTGAGTCAGCTCATCGGCTACGCGATCGAGTACTACCACGTCGTCCGGATGAGCCCTGGGCTCATCGGGCCGTCGCTCGCGCATGCCGGGTCCCGCCGCTCGCAGCGGTTGCTCGAGTCGTTCCTCCAGTCGGAGATAGGCCATGACCGGCTGCTGGCGTCGGCGCTGGCCAGCGTCGGCGTCACGGAGGACGAGCTGCTCCGGGTGGTTCCGCTGCCGGCGACCTTCGCCGTCTGCGCCACGCTGGGCGTTTTCGCCGCGCAGGACCCCCTCAGCTTCAAGGCCGCGCTCTTCCTGTTCGAGGAGCCCACGCCCGAGTTCCAGCGGGCGCTCGCGGCGGCGGCGCGGGGCCTCGAGCTGCCGGACGAGTTCACCGAGCCGCTGCTCCGGCACGCGAACCTCAACGAGGACTACGGCCACGACGACATGTCGCGCGAGCTTCTGGCCGACGTGCCGTTCGTGTCGGACGAGGAACGTCTTGTCGTGCTCCGCAACGTGCTCGGGCTTGCAGAGCTGCTGGTGCGGCTCGAGGACGAAATTCTCGACCATTACGCCGGCGGCACCGCCATCGACGCACGGATGCCGCGATGAGCGCCGAGCAGGCGGGCGTCTACAGCTACCGCGCACCACACCTAGCGGCATCGGTGTCGCGGCAGGGCTCGCGGATAACGCTCGAGTCGTTCGGGCGGACGTACGACATCGACGCACCGGATGAGGCGGTCACGGTCGAGCAGTTCCTCAGGGTGCTGCGGGACGCCACGTCACCGGTCTGGGGGGAACTGCGTTCGGACCCGCACGGCTCACCGTGGGGGCCACTCCTCGCGGAGCTCGACCGGCTCGGCTTGATCACCGAGGACGACAGCCAGGTCCGTGACCACCTCGAGCAGGAGCGGCAGCGGGTCGATGACGTGCGGACCCGGAACGACGCCTGGTGGGACGAGGCGCTGACGACACTGCCGCGCGAGCCCCTGCGGGAGGCGTTTCGCCAGGTGGGCGAGTACCTGGACAGCTGCGCCGCAGCAGCTGCGAACGGCTCGCCCACTCCCCCGGCAACCCCGGATACGGCCAGCTTCCCCTTGGCGGTCCTGCATCGTCAGGTCCAACGGTGGATGCAGAGCGCACCACTGTCCCTCGCGCTGGCAGCCCAGTCACTGCGCCGCGTACGGCGGTTGCTCGGCGTCGCGGCACCGGCTCCCGACTCCGCGCCGGACGGTCTGGTCGAGGTGACCGCGGCTGGTTTGTACGACGTCGCTGACGTCGCGACCCACCTCGCCTGTCTCGGCACCTTGCTGGTCGCGGCCTGCCGGCCGGATGCCGAGAGGCGCTGCAAGCCACCACGCGAAGGCACGCACACGAGCGGCGCGAATTTGATGCTCTCGGGCGAGCGGCTGTGCCTGGACGCGCTGTCGCAACTCGGCGTCTCTCGCCTCATCGGGGCGCTCGACGGTCCCGCCGGCGAGCGCGTGGGGCGCGGTGTCTACGTCGAGCAGTTTCACACCACCCGGCGATTCGTAGAGATCATCACGCCGTTGATGGCGACCCGTCTCGATGCGCCCCTGCGGTCGGCGATCTTCCAGTACTACGCCGAGGAGGTGGGCCACGAGGTGTTCGAGCTCAACGCCTGCACATCGCTCGGGCTGGATGCCTCGGCCGTACAGTCAGCCACTCCACTGCCGTACTGGGTGGCGTACCTCGAGGTGTTCGCGGAGATCGCGCGGACGAACCCGCTCGGCTTCCTGTTGTCCGTCGTCGTGACCGAGGGACTCCCGGGCGCCCCCAACGCCATCAACTCGCTGCTCTCCGACCGCCGGCTCATCAGCAATGCGCTCGACAACGAGCTGCGTAAGCACGAGCAGGTGAACATCGAGCTCGATCACACGTCACTGCCGCGGAGGCTGCTCGCACATGTGCTGGCCGTCACCCCGGCCGCGGCGACAGCGGCGCTCGACGACCTCGCCTTCATGGTCGAGCTCAACTTCCGCGCCTGGAACATGCTCGCGGACTACTACGGCGACAGCCGCAACGCGCCGCTGCACACGGCGTTCGCGATGTCCCCAGTCGACGTGCTGCATCACGGCGCCACGACCAGCGCCGCGCCGCGGTGAGGAACGATGTCGTCACTGGCTGATCTCAGAGCCACGGCAGCTACTCGGCCGGACACGCGGCGAGTGGTGGTGAGCGTGGGCGGCGACGCGTACGCCTACCTTGCCGCCGAGTACGCGTCCGCGAGTGGCGCTGCCGTCGTCACGGTGGACCACCTCGTCCACGTCACCGATCCTGCGCGCGGCGTGATGGCCCCCGAGACGAGCCTCGTCATCGTCACCGCAGCGCACCTGCTCAGCCTGGATCTCGTCGAGGAGATCGCCGCTGCCTGCGCGGCGCACCCGCGGACGCGGGTCGGCTATCTCACCGCGGACACGTACCAAGCCTGCACTGTGGCCGTCACCGCGGCGGAACGATCCCTCGCAGGCGGGCCGCAGGTGCGTTCCGCGCGGAGAATGGTCGATCACATCCGCGGCAAGACCCTCGTCAGCGGCAGCGGCGGCTGCGCCGAAGCCGCGGTCCACGACGTCCTGGGGCGGGAGTCACGCGCGCTCTACCTGGTCGGCCACGGTGACGGGGCGCACCTGTCGCTTCCGGACAGTACCGTCGTGTGCGGCCTGCGGGGTGATGTCGAACGGGCCGGCGGGCGAGCGGTCGTCGACGGCTGTCGCGCAGTGCCCACTGGGTGCAAGCGAATCCCTCGTGGCAGCAGCAAGACGCTGGTCCGCGCCCGCGACATCGAGGCCGACATGGTGGCGTTGTTCTCGTGCCGCAGCTTCCTCCCGAGACCGGGAGCGTACCCGTCCGACCTGAGCCTCCTGCTCGCTCTCGCGGAGGCCGGCACCCAGGCCGTCGTCGGCACGACCCGAATGCTGCCTCTCGACAGGACACTGCCGGAGGAGTTCGACGCACTTCTCCGGGAGGGGATTCCGATAGGCGAGGCGGTCGCGTTCCTCAACGACGTGCTCCTCCGCCGCCGTGGGGTGCCGGCCTTCGCGGTCTGGGGCGATCCGGATGCTCGCTTCGACGGCCCGGACCACCACGGGTTGGCCATGGATGTCAGCGCGAGGTGCGACCGTGCCGATCCTGAGGTCGTCGCCGCCACCGACGGCGAGGACGGGTGGAGCCACGTCGTCCGCGGCCGGACCCGTTTCTACGCGATGTCGCGCACAACAAACCCGACGCGCTTTCTCGACCAGTCCGGGCAGTTCGCCATGGCGCGCCAGGTGCTCCTGGACATCCAGTCGCGTCTTGCCAACGTCGAGGCGGTAGTACGCGCGGCACGCTGGTACGCCGAGTCCTGCGACGCGACGACGTACCTCGACCGCCTGCTGGGTCCGTTACAACGTGCGGTCGGCTCGATCAAGAACCAGCTGTGGTTCGGCATCGGCATCCACGCGGCGTCGAGCTCCGCGCTCGGGGTCTGGCAACCGGAGCTCGAGACCTGCGTCATCCGCGCCCGCACGTTGCTGGCGACGTTGTCCTCGGCGGTTGCCGACATTACCGAGCAGTGGCTCATCCGTGAGGAAGTCGCCGGTACCTCGCTCGCAGACCATCTGTACCCGACGCTCCACACCTTCCGGACACTCCGCGGAGTGGAAGAGCGCGGCGACCGTTGCCGCGACTGCGGCGGCCGCCTGCTGTGGTTCTCCTACGAAGAGAGTGCGCTTGGTCTGAGCCTGCGTTCTGCGATCGAGTGCGCGACCTGTGGACCTGTCGCCGAGTTCGGCGGCACGCGCACGTTCATCGAGGTGGGCGGCGATCTCCGGCGTGGCGGGTGGATGGATGTCCAGACGCGGATCGAGCGGAAGTCCCTGTCGCACCGTTCACCGGTGGACGTGGTTCTGCATGCGAAGCCTCGGTCGGGAGTGAACCCCGAGGTCGTGCGCCGGGTCACGCTCCCACCGGCCGCATCATGCGCGACGGTCCGCATCCCGCTGCCAGCCGATGCCGGCCACGAAAGCTGGTCGGTCCGAGCCGCGAGCATCTGCGACGCCGAGATCTCGTTCGCCCGGTGCATGGTGTCGATCCTCGCCACCCGGGCGGTCTGAGCGTGCAGGCAGCGACCACACGGTCTGCCGGTGCAGGCCTCGGCAGTAGCCTTGGCCTGTGCCGCTCGACCTGCTGACGTTCGACGGCGTCGAGGCGTTGCGGGCCTGGGCCGCCGCGCACGCCGCCGAGGCGGGCGAGGCGTGGCTCGTGCTCGAACGCGTCCGCTACGGCGCGCCCGTGCCCGCGCTGCGGTTCGCGCCCGCGGCCGAGGTGCTCGCCGAGCACGGCCTGGTGCCGGGCGAGCGCGCGGCCGTCGACGCCGACCGGTACGCGGTGCGGTTCGCGCCCGGGAAGGTCAAGGCGCGGCGCGCGCCGGCGTGGGCGGAGGGGCCGCACGAGGAGCCGGTGCTGTCGGCGGAGTACGACGAGCGGCTGCGCACCGACCCGGCGGCGTGGGCGTTCTTCGAGCAGCAGCCGCCGCGCTACCGCCGGGCGGCGATCTGGTGGGTGATGAGCGGCAAGGCGGAGGCGACGCGCGAACGCCGCATCGCGGCGCTGGTGGAGGCGTGCGCGGCGGGCGAGCGCGTCCCCGCGCTGGTCCGCAACCTGTAGCCGCACCGCCCGCGGCGCGCGCCGGCGATCACCCGGTCGCGCAGGCCACGGTGTCGGCGGTCGGGGTGACCGGGTCGCCGGGCTCGAGCGGGTTCGACGCCGCGGTGAGGATGTCGTCCAGGCTCTCGTCCGGCGCCGGCGGGCAGGCGGGAGCGCACGCCTGGATGTCCCAGTCGTCGGGGTGCTGCACACCCCACGCCTCCGTCTCCACGAAGATGTACGGCGGGTCGTCGTGCGGGTCGCCGCCCCAGCCTTCCGGCGGGTCGCCGCTGAGCTTGGTGTAGCCGCAGAGCACACCGCCGCTGCCGTCGCCGGTACCGATCGGCGGCTTGCCGATGGCGTTGGTGAGCAGGTCCTTGACCGTCGACGGGTCTACGCACATGTCGCCGGAGCAGACGGTCGCCCCGGCGGGGGACGCGGTGATCGCGACGGCGGCCACGCACGCGAGCAGGACGCGGCGGGTGGTGAGGCGCATGGCGGGCTTCCTTCGGGTCAGGACGGGCGGCAGCTCACACCGCGGGAGGACACGCTGGGGCCGTACTCGAGGCACCGGTGCAGGCCGGCGCCGGGCTCGTAACGGTCGAGGGGGACGCAGGTGTCGACGTGCGGCACGCGCGCGTCGCACGGGTCCGTGGGGATGGCGGTCGGGATCGGCAGCGTGGGCCGCGGGTCCGGCGAGGCGACCGGGTCGGGTGCGGCCGGTTGCGGGACCGGCGCCGGAGCGGGCGCCGCCGCCTCGGCCGTGACCCGGAACGGCGTCACGGCGGGCGCGAGCGGCCGGCGGGGCGGCGCGGCGGCGCGCGGCGGCCGGGCGGCGGCCGGTGCCGGGGGCAGCGCGGTCGCCGGACCGCCCGGGCCGAGCGCGGCACTGCTGACGAACGCCGCCATCGCCACCGCGACCGCGGGCGTGTCCAGCCGCAGTCCGGCGCCGCGCCGGCGCAGCCGCGCGACCAGCACCCAGGCGGTGGCGACGGCGGCACGCACGTAGGCGCGGGCGCGGGACAGCAGCGACTCGACGGCCTTGTACGACAGCCCCATGCGCGCCGCGATCTCGTGGCAGCTCAGACCGTCGGCCTTCGCGACGAGCGCGACCCGCTGCGACTCGGGCAGCGCGGCGACGTGGCGCGCGACCCAGGCCGCCTCGCCGCGGTTGCACGCGGCCTCCTCGGGCGACGGCTCGTCCACGAACCACGGCACCAGCTTGCGGCCGACCTTCGCGTCGTGCGCGTGCGCGCGGTACCGGTCGGCGCACAGCCGCATGGTCGTGGCGGCGAGAAACTCCACGACCCGCGCCTCGTCGAGGTTCGCGAAGCCGACGCAACGCACCATCGCCTCCTGCGCGCAGTCCTCCGCGTCGTCGCGGGACATGCCGCGGCTCAGCGCGATGCGCACGAGGTACGTGCGGTGCGGCAGCACGAGCTGCCACCGCCGCCGCTCGACGGACTCCACCCCTACCCCCTTGCCCACCCGTGCCCGGGCGTCCGTCCGATGTACGGACGAACGAGGCATGTCCTTCGCGCTTTTTTTCGCGACCCCTCTCTCGGCGGCTGTGGCGGTCCGTCAGGGCAGGCAGGCGACGGCGTGCGCGGTGGTCCGGTCGGCGGTCGCGCCGTCGCCGAGCTGGCCCCAGGTGTCGTCCCCCCACGCGGTGACGGCGCGGTCGCCGCGGATGGCGAGCGAGTGCAGGTACCCGGCGGCGACGGCGGTCGCGCCCAGCACGCCGGTCACCCGCACCGGCGCGGTGCGGTCGGTGGTGGAGCCGTCGCCGAGCTGGCCGTTGCGGTTGGCGCCCCACGCCCACACGCTGCCGTCGGAGAGCGCGGCGACGGAGTGCGCGCCGCCGCCCGCGACGGCGACCGCGCCCGCCAGGCCCGGCACGGCTACCGGCGCGTGCCGCGCGGTCGTGGTGCCGTCACCGAGCTGGCCGGACGCGTTGGCGCCCCACGCCTGGACGCCCGCGGCGGTCACGGCGAGCGAGTGGTCGTTGCCGGCCGCGATCGCGGTGGCGCCGGTGACCCCGGTGACCTGGACGGGTGTGAGCCGGCGCGTGACGGACCCGTCGCCGAGCTGGCCGGCGCCGTTGTAGCCCCACGCCCAGACCGTCCCGTCGGAACGCAGCGCCAGCGAGTGGCCCCCGCCCGCCGCCACGGCGGTGACGTTCGTCAGGCCGGTCACCTGGACCGGCGTCGTGGCGTTGGCGGTGGTGCCGTCGCCGAGCTGCCCGTCGCCGTTGGCGCCCCAGGCCCAGACCGTGCCGTCCGAACGCAGCGCCAGCGAGTGGCCCCCACCCGCGGCGACGGCGGTGACGCCGCTCAGGCCGCCGACCGCGACGGGCGCGGCGCTGTCCGCGGTGCCGCCGTTGCCGAGGGCGCCGTCCGCGCCGGAGCCCCAGGCGCGGACGGTGCCGCCCGGCAGCAGCGCGAGCGAGTGCGCGGCGCCGGCGGCGACCGCGGTGGCGGTGACGCCGGTGCCGACCGGGACGGCGCGGTCGGTGGCGGTGCCGTCGCCGAGCTGGCCGGAGTCGTTGGCGCCCCAGGCCCAGACCGTGTGGTCGCTGTCGCGGATCGCGAGCGAGTGGCCCGCGCCCGCGGCGGCGCCGCTCGTGGTGAGGCACGAGACGGCGGTGACCGACAGCGTGAAGTTCGACGTCGTCGCCGGCGTCGTCGAGCCGGGCACGACCGGGTTGAGCGTGACCTCGATCCACACGACGCCGGGGGCGGTGATCGTGCACGACTGCACCGTCGCCCCGGGGGTCGGCGGGGGGCAGAGGGTGCCGGCGCCGGCCCCGCAGCCGTCGTAGACCTGCAACGTCACCGCGCCCGTGCTGGGCGTCGCGGTGACGACGCGCGGCACCGTCGCCGGGCCGTGCTTCCACCAGCGGCTCGTCGCGGCGACGCCCACGGTGTGCTGGACCGTCGCCGACCAGGTGCCGAGGTCGGGGGCGCCGGTGCAGTCGTCCGCCGACGCGGGCGCAGCGACGGCGAGCACCGACGCGGTCACCGCCGCGGCGACGCCGAGCCGGCCGGCCGTCCTCCTGCTGCTCACGGTTCTCCCTCCGCCGCGTGCCGCCACGGGGGCACCCGTGGCGGCACGCGGACCTCGTCAGCCGACCGGCTTCGGCACCGTCTCGAACGGCCACGCCACGCCCGGCTCGTAGCAGTCGACCGTGTAGGCGCCGGTGGCGTTCACCGCGCCGTTGATCCCGGCCGCCCGGCAGCGCACGACGCCGGCCGTGCCGAGGTAGACGTTCGGGCTGTGGTTGGTCACGACGCTGGAGCCGCCGTTGGAGACCTCGGCCGTCTCGAGCACGCTCGGCTCGTCGCAGGTGAGGTGGCCCTTCACCGTCCCGGGACCGGTCGGCGCGCTCGTGGAGAACGCCTTGGCGGTGAGGATGAACGACGCGCAGTCGTAGGCGACCTCGGGGTCGAACTTCTCCACGCACGACACCTGGATCTTCGGCGAGTACTGGATCTCGCAGGTGAACGAGCTGGCGTCGGCGTACACGCCGCTCAGCGTCATCTTCGGGAGGTTGCCGGCGTTCGTCTCGAGCGTGATGTGGCCGTACGCCGCCAGGTGGACCTGCGACTCGGTGTTGTCGAACGGGCCGGTGCAGTGCGGGTCAACCGCGTCGGTCCACCCGTCGCCGTCGTTGTCGACGCCGTCGCTGCACTCGGCGGCCGTTGCGCCCTGGGCGGTGAGGCTGTAGTTCGAGCCGGCGCCGCCGCTGGGGTCGTACTTCACGCGGATCTTGACCAGCCCGGTCTGGGGGACCGGGCACTGCGCCGGCCCGAGGCTGGTCGCGCTGCCGGTGCAGAACGGCGTCAGCGGGCAGCCCGCGCCGTAGACCTCCAGCGTGTCCGCCCCGTCCAGCGCGGTGAGGACGACGAGCCGGCCGGCGACGTTGGTGCTGTGCTCGTACCACTCCTCCGGGTTGTACGAGGCGACCGCGCCGGTGCGCGTCTGCGTGTCCATCTCCGCGGCGCCGGGCGTGCCCATCGCGTACGCGGTCGAGCAGGTGTTGGCGAGCGCGGGCGTCGCCGACACCGTCAACGCGGCGGCGACGACCACGGCGCCGAGCACCGCGTGCAGGAGCCTTCTCATCGTTCCCTCCCGGGACTCGTAGGGGTTCTCGCGGCTACGCGCGCGCGGCGTCGACGCAGGACAGCGCGTAGGCGAGGGTGGAGCGGAACATCTGCTGGGCCGCGGGGCGGCCGGCGGCGGCGCGGTCGTCGATCGGCTGCCCGGTGACGACCTGGCACCCGGCGCCGCCGGCGTAGTGACCGGCGAGCGCGACGGCGGCGCCGTTGGCTCGGGTGGCGAGCGGGTCGCCGAGCGGCTGCGCGAAGTACGACGGCCAGGGCGCCGCGAACGTGTCGAACGCCGACATGCTCCAGCCGGCCAGCGTGCCGTTGACCGCGCCGACGGTCGGGAGCTGGTTGACGTGCGTGAGGTGCGCCATGCCGGACGGCGTGACCGTGACGTCGTTGGCGAACGTGCTCGCGACCGTGAGCGGCTGCCCGGCCGTCGGCAACCACGACCACGAACTCTGGCCGGCGCTCTGGCCGTAGACGGCGATGCCGCGCGCGTCACCCGACCGGAGCCAGGTGTCGATGTCGGCCGTGTGGGTGCCGAGCGCGCTGACCGTCGCCGCCTGCGCCTCGCTGCCGACGAGGATCGCGTCGTAGGTGTCGAGCAGCGTGTACGGCAGCACGAGCGGGACCAGGAGGTCGTAGCAGAGCGCGTCGGCCGGGACCGTGGGCGTGGGCGGGCACGGCGGGATCTGTGCCTGCGCGAACGCCGTCGTCAGCGACGAGTTCCCGGTGTCGGCGGCGAGGATGCGCCGTGGCTGGAACTGCGCGCCCGCGACGACGACCGCCTTCTGGTTCGACTGCGGGCAGCAGTCGTCCCACGTGACGACGTACGGCGTGGGCGTCGACGTGGCCGGGTACCTCCAGGTGATGTCGATGCGGACCAGCGGGACGCTCGGGTCGGGCTGGGCCCGGCTCCACGTGAACGACGACCCGTCGCTGAACGTGCTCGTGGTCGGCGAGACGTTGCCGACGTAAGCGCCGTTGTCGATGCCGTCGGGCACCCAGCCGTACCGCGGCGTCGCCTCACCGGTGTCCCAGGAGAACGCGCCGCCGCAGCAGTTGCCGCTGTAGTTGAAGTCGACCCGCAACGTGATCTCGCCGTTGGTCGGGTTGCCGTTGACCTGGTAGGCGACCATCGCGCGGATGTGGTCGGCGGCCGCCGGCCGCGCCGTCGCGATCATCACGAGCACGACGGCGAGCACCGTGCGCAGAACCTTCATCGTGACCCCCTGCTCGTAGTCCGGGCTGGCTGCCCGGTGTTGTACGGAGCGGGGTGCGCGGTCCTTCGGTGCGGCTACTTCTGCCCGTGGTAGAGCTTGTCTTTCACGGAAGATCCTCCCTGACCTGCGGAAACGGCGTGTCGGGATGCCTCGGTGGCAACACCGTGGCAACAATCCTCGCCCGGCCGCCGGTTCGTGGCCCGACCCACGCACCACGGCCAACCGTAGCAAGGAGCACGGCCGTGACCGTCAAGAAGTGGAGCAACGACCCGAAGGACGACCGCTACTACGTGCGGCTCTACAACCCGCAGGGCGGTCAGTACAAGAAGATCATCCGCGGAAAGCGCGCTGCCGAGCTGCACCACGCGGAGATGAGGGCGAAGCTCGCCCGAGGCTCGGTCGCGCCGTCCTCCGCCCGCAATAAGACCGTTCACGAGCTGATGACAGCGATTCTCGACGCGAAGCCGAACCTGCGCGTCGGCACCCGCAACGGGTACGACAACACGATCCGGTTGCACATCAAGCCGGAGCTCGGCGACCTGAGGGTCCGGGAACTGGGCTACCTGACCCTTACCGGGTTCTTCGAGCGCGTCGAGAAGAACGCGGGCCGCGAAGCGCGGCGCACCGCGGAGTCGCTCGTCCGCAACATGCTCAAGGTCGCCGTTCGTGAGCGGATCATCGACCGGAGCCCCCTTGACGGGGTGCCGTTCACGCGACGGCCCCCGGTGCGGGGAGTGCCTTACGCGCCCGAGTTCGTCGATCTGGTCCGGGTCCGCGCGCATATCGCTAGGCAGCGCGTCAACGTGCTGCCCGGCGAGATCGAGATGGTCACGTGCATGCTCGACACGCTTGTCGGCTGCGGCGTGCGTATCGGCGAGCTGCTCGGCATCGCTCCCGAGGAGGACGTCGACCTCGATCGCGGGACGATCCGCATCGTGCGTCAACTCCTCTACCTCCCCAAGCGCGGGTACATCTTCGGCCCGCCCAAGACCGACGAGAGCGTCCGGACGGTCCCCGCGCCGAAGTTCGTGCTGGCGAGCATGGCGACGACCCAGCTCCGCAACGGCCTCCGCGAGGTGACGCTGCCCTGGGCAGATCCGGACAACGCCAAGTTGGAGACGCACCGGCTTCTCTTCTACTCGTTGCGCCAGCCCGGCGCCCCGTACATGCCGCAGGTCTTGCAGGACCGGATGGCGCGGGTCGGCAGGCGCCTCGCTCTACCGGGCGCGTTGCACCCGCACGGGTGCCGCCATCGGTACACCACCGAGCTCGACGAGGCGGGCGTGCCGCAGGTCGTGATCGACGAGATCACCGGCCACAAGCCCGTCGGCTCGATGAGCAGGATGACCTACTCCCACTCCACTGACGCTGGCCGTGCCAAGGCGCGAGCGGCGATTCAGACCGCATGGGCTGCCGCGATCGTCAAAGCCACCGAGGCCGAAGCGCCTTCCGACCGGCGCGACGTCGGATGAGGTGAGCACGGCGAAGGGCTCGCGCCTCTCGGTTCCGTTGAGCTCCGCACGCAGTGCATTGGCCGACTTGGGTCGAGTCCGCGCGGCGCGGCATGCCATCGCAGTAGCCGCGGATTGCGTTTGAGCTGCACGAGAGCCGACACCCCAGCTCCCCCGCCCCAACGCTCTACGGTGATGACGCACCAACTCACCCGCGACTGTCGCGGCGGTGGCGGCATCCCCGGACGCAACTGCCGGATACTGCTGGGGGCGATTCTTGCCGGTGGGCGAGCGGCAGCGTCCGTGTGTGGATCAGGGCCGCGGCAGGCCGAACTCGACCCAGAGCGGGTAGTGGTCGGAGATTCGCCATGACAACTCGGTACGGGTCATGTCCCCGAGCAGGTAGGGGATGAAGTCGACGTTGCCGGCCCGATGGTCGTAACCGAGGGTGAGCCGACTGGCGAGGCCCCGGTCATCGGAGAACCAGGCGATCTGGTCGTAGAAGTGCGCGGTCTGCGCGGTGTCGAAGATTGTGCGCGGGATGGCGTTATGTTCGGCTGGCGCCCACAGGCCGTGACTGACGAACGCCTCATACAGAGGGTCACCGAGCCGGTCGATGTTGAAATCGCCGAGGACGATCAGGTTCTCGTTCCAGTCGTTGGACTTGCGCGCCCAGTCGGCGAGCCACTCCGCAATGGCGCCGAGTTCCCCCACCCGGTCGGCTGGCTGCTTACCCCAGATGACGTGCAGCGTGACGAGGACGACGGTGGCCTCGCCGGCGGCGAAACTAACGGCGTAGGGCGTGCGGGCGAACTGCCGATTGAACGCGTCCGCCTTGATCTTCGCGGGATCAGTCTCGACCGGAACGACGAGTTCGCACGCGAGCCCGGACGGCTTGACCCGGCGGGTGTCGAACAGGAACGCGAGCCGCTCCCCGTTACCGTCCTTGCCTTTGGTGACGTCGGTGGTCATCACCGCCCAGTGCGGCCCGAGGACGGCGAGGAGCGCGCGCAGCGCGGTCGTGTCGTCGCGGCACTCCTGCACCGCAACGATGTCGAACCGGGACACGATCTCGGCGATCGCGTGGACCGCCGCCCAGTCCCGCTTCGGCGAGTCGCCATCCTTGGAATGCCAGGACGGGGTGAGGCCACCGAACGCGCGGAGGTTCCACGTCCCGATGAGCAAATTCCGGCCGGGTGCCTTGGATGGAATCCGTGTGTCGAGGCCGGCGGCCAGTCCATCGAGTTGCTTACGTACATCGGCCGGCGGTGGGTCAATGACTGCCGCCATCGCGTGCCCTCCAAGAAATCGTTCGACGTGGACAGCTCCGGCTTCATGCCGATGTTGCCAGGTTACGTCCGGCCGCCGTCCCAGCGTTGCCTGCGGTCTGAGCGTTGGGTCGGGTACGTGACCTGCCCTAAGGCCTCAAGGCAGCGGCTTCTCGACATTCGACGAGGAGCGGCACCAATAACGGCTTTGGCACGGACACGCTGGCTGGCATCCGAGGTGGATCGCGGTGTACTCACGGCAGCGACGGCTCTCGCCAGCGGTGTCGTGTTAGCGCAGCGTCGAGTTTCACCGGCAGAACGTCGCCAACCGATCAGCCGGTGCTGCGCCCGCGCGGTTGCGCCGACCGGCCTGCGCGTGCGTGCGCGACCCGCGTTGCTTCGGTCTCCGCCTCGGCGCACAGACCGGCGAGCGCTTCAGTCTCGTCGTCTGGGTCGGCGTCAATGTCGGCGAGGGCTTTGCGACACTGTCGGTAGATGCGGCTCGCGGCGTCGAACCGGCCCCGCTCAAAGTGCAGCCGCATCAGCCGCCGGTACATCTCCTCAGCGAACGGGTCGACGGCGATCGCCCGTTCCAGCGCTGTCACCGCCTCGTCCTCCCGTCCAGCAGTGGCCGCGAGTTCGGCGAGGTGCGCGAGGGCGTCCAGTGCGACACGGCGTACCTGCTCGCGCGCCGGCTCCGCCCACTCGTAGGTGAGCCCGGCGAGCAGATCGCCTTGATACAGCTCAACGGCCCGGGACAGCGCCGCGCGCTTTGTGTCGTCGTCGTTCGCGGCGCGGGCGTCGGCGAGTGCCCGCTGGAACTCCCACAAGTCGGCGGTTAACGCTGCGCGGTTGACGCGCAGCAACCCGCCTTCGTACGTCACTGCGTCGAGCTGCAGGTCGCTAGCGACCTCACGCAGCCGCCGCCGAAGCGAGCCGAAGGCGTTCCAGAACACGGTGGAGACCTGGGTGCGGCGAGTGTCCGGCTCGATCGCCTCGACGAGCTGATCTGGTGTCGCCGCGACGGGGTGCACGACGAGGTACGCGAGCAGTTCCCGGGAGCTGCGCAACAGCCCGGAACGCACTGGTTCGCCGTCGACGAGGATCGAATAGCCGCCAAGTAGCTGTGCGGCAACCCGCACGCCTGCGGCGGGCTCGTCAGCCGCCGCGACTACTTCCGCGGCCGCGTCGTCCGGCGGGGCGGCTTCATCGAGTGCGTCGTGTGCGACAGCAGGCTCGGGCCGTCCGTCGTCGGCCGGGTCCTCGACGGCTGCGGCGAGGGCGCCTAGCGCGTCGGCCGCGTCCTGCGTGGTGAGGCGGTACAACTGCGCGCCGACGAGATCCGTTGGCAGTTCGCCCGTCGCCGCGGTGATGGTGTTCGACGCGTCCGCGGTGATGACGCCGGCGTCGGCCATGGGCTGTAGGTGGAGAGCGGTGATACCGAGGCGCCGGCCCGCGCGTAGTACGGCGGTCAGGCGATCGGGCGCACTGGTGACGTCGTCGGTAACGACCAGCACGGCCGTCAGCGGCTCTTCGGGGTGATGGGCGCGGTGCTCGGTGAAATCAGGCTCGTCTTCCTGTTCCAGCAGCCTCGCGCGGGCCACAAGCTCTGTTTCGACCTCGTCCAAGGCTGTGTCAAGGTCGACGGTGCGGCGGAGCCCGTCGAAGGGGATGACGCCGGGGAGCAGCCGGTCATACACGTCTGCGGGCATCAGAACCTTCGCGCCGAACGGCCAGCTCCGGGTGAGGAACGTCGCGAGGATCGCCCGCGCCGTGTCGAACGGCTCGGGCGCCTCGATAGTGACCGGCCCGACCGCGACCAGGTCCACGGCGATCGGCGTGTCGTCGCGGTGCGCGACCGCGACCACGCCGGGCGTGCGGTTGCTGAGCCCTTCGTAGAGCCACGGCAGTACTAGGTGCGCGAACGCGCTGCCGCCCGTCTCGACGTCGCCCGCTGGCGCTGGTGCCGCCTCTGATGTCGCGAGTTGCAATGCCGTCGGCGGTGGGGGCGCGGTGTTGAGCGCTGCGGGTGCGGGCGGTGCGGGATGGTAGCGGCGGCGGCGGCGAAGCCGCCGGGCGGCTGTTGCCGCCGCGACGCCGGCGAGGAACGACGCGGCGACGACCGAGCCGGATGGCAGAGCGACCGTCAAGGTGACGGCTCGTTCGTTCTCCGCGACCGCCGCATCACTGCCGACTGGCGGCGTAACGGTTGCGGCAGGCGGCGTCGCAGGATGCGGCGTCGGTCTTGAGGGGGGCACGACATCGTCGTCGCGCTGCGCCGAGCCGTCTCCGTGAGCAAGCCACGTCCCTTGCGGCGCCGACCCCTTCGCGGTCACGGGCTCGGCGACCGGCAGCCCCGTGGCGTCGGCGGGCATGAGGAGTTCCCAACCGGGCTGGATGAGGCCGGGTTCGGTGAGGGCGCCGCCGTCGGGTTGGGGTCGGCCGCGGTTGAGGTCGGCGATCTCTTCGAATCGGAGGGGGTCGCCGAGGTGTCGTCGGGCGATGTCCCACAGGGTGTCGTGGTGGCGGCCGCGGGGTTGCTGGACGCGGTAGAGCCGGAGCGGGGCGTCCGCGTGGTCAGCGCCGCGCTGGGATGCGGGGTCGCTCTTTGCCGGCGCGGTCGCCGCGCGGGCGGGTGGCGTCGACGTGTGGTGTGTATCGGGGATCGTCGTCGTCGCGACGGCGGCGACCATCGGAGGCGACGCGGGGATGGCACGCTCGGTTGGGTGCGCGGTGGCGGCGAGAAGGACGACGCTGGTGGCGAGTTGCCGGGCGATCCGCTGGTTGACGCGCGGACCGATGTGGAGCGGAACCCCCACTCCCCGAACGGCAACCACCAGTTCGGCCACAATCGACAGCGACAGGATCGTCCAGTAGATCCAGAGGATGATGACGATGACGCGCACCACGAGCTCATCGGGCGCCGTCGACTGAAGCGTCCGGGTCACGCTCGCGTACGTGGGAAGGTGACTAGGCCACCCAGCGATCCAGACGAGGACAGCCGGCACGACGAGGAAAATCGCGGCGAGCGCCATAAGCGCCCGTAACCCAGCGACGATCTCGGCGCGGCGCTGGGGCGTCACGTCTCTGCTCCGGTGACACCTTGGACTGCGCGGGCGGTTGCGTGGCCCGTGACGTGCAGGCGCCGGATACCGACAAGCCCGAGGAGGGTCATGGGTTGGTCGTCGTCGACGGTGACTCGCACGGTGTCGCCGCTGACGTGCACGGTTCCCTGAAGACCGGCGCGGTCAAGGTATTCGCGTGCGGCCGTCGTCGCTGCGTTCGGATCGAGTCGCACCGCTCCGTTCCGGCGTAGGTCACTGATCGCGAGCGCGTTGGCTCCGGCTCGCGCCGCATTCTCGGCGGTGTTAGCCGCCCGTTGCCGCGCGGCGAGCGTGTAGCCGCCGTCGATGACGAGCCCGCAGAGAACGAGCGCCGTGAAGGACGCGATCGCCGCGGCGACGGTGATCGACCCACGCTCGGTCTGGGGACGGGCGTTCCGGATCACGAGACGCTCCGGTAACGGTCCACCGGCGCGACGGCGGTGGCGCGGAAGGTCCGGGCCGTGTTGAGCCCTGGAACAGTGATGCTGCTCGACTCCGTGAGGCAGGTGATCGACACGGAGACGGTTCCGCCGGGGCGGAAATCGGTGAGGTCGGTGTTGATGGTGAGCGCCGTGCAGTCGAGGCTGCGGTCGGCGAGTGTTGCGGCAGCGGCGTCGTGAGCGGCGCGCTGTGCGTCGCCGTGGGTGGTTGCACGAGTCGCAGCTCGCGCCGCGTCCTGTGCGGCCGCGTCGACATCGAGTCGAGCGCGGACCAAGCCGCCGAACACGGCCATGACGAGGGCGATGACAATCGCGGGAACGGCCAGTACCGCAGCTTCGAGAGTGATCGAGCCGTTGTCGCGGCTCCGGGATCTGGTCATTGGATGACCACGAATCTCTCGACGGGACGTTCCGCGGTCTCATCGACGGTCAGGTGGATGCCCGGCAGGAGGGAGATGGCGTGCGCGTGGATCCTGACGCGGGCGGTGGTGCTTGTACGTGTTGCGCTGACGGTGACATCGGAGAGCATCGAGGAACCGAGCGCGGCGAGGTAGTCGGTGGCTCGGATTTCGCCGGCCGCGGTCGTGCCCCGTTCGACGGCGACTGCGCGAACGCCCTGGCGTGCAGCGGCTAAGGCGACGTGCTGGGCGTGCAGCCACAGTGCGGTCTCTAGTCCGAGCGCGGCGAGCATCCCCAAGGCGGGCGCGACGAAGGCCAGTTCCAGCGTCGCGGAGCCGCGATCCGGGCTCACTCGTGGCATGGCGAGCTACTTCGTCGAGATGTTGTTCGCCGTACCCGTCGCCTTGAGCACGATCACTGTTCCCACTGCGATCGCGCCGCCGGCCAAGATTGCTGCGAGCAACGCGACTTCGGGTGTGACGACGCCGGCGTCGGCCAGCCGGATCCGGCGGCGCCACGCTGCGCATAGATCCTGGACGTGGGACAGGACCGTGAGCAGATACACGCAGACTCGGTCGATCATGGATGTCCTCCGGGGGAAGCGCCCAGCACCGCGATGATGGCTGGGTAGAGCAGGAAGAACAGGTAGCCGCTGAAGATCACCAGCGGTGCCAGCGTCATCGTTTCGGTGTCCGCGTTTGCGTCGCCGGCTGCATCGGCCAATTGCCGCGCCCGCAGGTCGTCAGCACGCGCGGCGAGGGTGTCGGTTGCGGCAGCGCCTTCGGCCGTTGCGAGGGCGAGGGTTGCAGCGGCGTCGCGCAGTTCCGGCAGGTCGAGGTCGCGGCCAAGCTCCCCTAACGCGCTCGCCGGAGGTCGACCCGCGAGCCTCGCCTGATCCAACGCGGCCGCGATGCGAACGAATAAGGCACCGCTGCCCACCCGTGCGGCGACGGTCATCGCGTCGGCGGTCCCTCGGCCTGCGGCGAGACCTAGTGCCACCAGGTCCAAATACGCGGCGAGGGCGTCCCGGTAGGTGCGCCGCGCTTCCGCTGCCTCACCGGGCAGGGTGAGGAGCGGCAGCCACCAACCGAGAGCGGCGGCAAG
Organism: Mycobacteriales bacterium; assembly: GCA_035714365.1. Taxonomy (GTDB): domain Bacteria; phylum Actinomycetota; class Actinomycetes; order BP-191; family BP-191; genus BP-191. Next base: position 46,203 of record DASTMB010000061.1, read on the forward strand.
CACCGCGACCGTCGGAACGGCCAGCGTGGGCAGCGGTAGGCCCGCGGCCCGCAGCACCATGACGAGGGCCGGGAAAATGCCGGCGCAGAGCAGCGAGAACCGCGCCTGACGAGCCGCGAATGTCGCTCCGTCCCGGCGTAGGACCGCGAGGTCGGAAGGTCGAGCGCGGAAGAGCCGCCACGGTCCAGCCCCTGCGGCGCCAATGGCGTTGATACCGCGGCGCTCACGTGCGGGCACGGGGTCGACGAGTGCGATTTGCGCGACGATCGACGGCGTCGGCGGACGCATACCGATCCACATCAGGAGCCCGCCGAGGCCGCATCCCGCACCCGCGAGGAGCACGAATGGCATCACGTTGGCGCCCCCGTCTCGTTTGCGACGTCGAGCGGTCGCAGGAACCGGGCGGGAGCGTGAACGCGGGTCAGCCGTTGCATCCACCCGAGACCGGTTCCGGTCAGGATGAAGACGAACGCCAGAACGAGCTGTCCGGTGGGCGAGTCGTAGGGCCGTAGATACCCTCGGTTGAAGACCACGATTCCAACACCGAGCAACGCCCAGATCATCAAGAGGAGCTGGACGCCGCGGTGAGCTGATCGGCGGTCGGCGCGGGTGCGACGGCGGAACGCGACGTGGTCGCGGGTGCTCTTCGCGAGCCCCCGAAGGAGATCGGCGAGTCCAGCGCCGCGTGCGTCGGCCGTGATGATGAGCGCCGCGACGACCCGATCGGCGTCGCCGTCATTGAGCTCGTCGGCCAATACGTGCAGCGCGTCCGTGATGGGCATCCGGTGCTCGACGGCGTCGGCAAACCGTGTCACGGGTTCAGCGATCACGGGCGGCACAGTTGCAACCGAGCGGCTGATCGCGGCCTCGAGGCCGGAACCGGCCTTGACGAGGTCGCGCATCGTCTCGATCCACGCCGCGAGGGCTTCGAGTCTCGCGATGGAGGCGTCTGCGAGGTGCGCCGACCTGAGGTGTGGCCGTGCGAAGACGAATCCGGCTGCGCCGACGGCGGCCGCCGGCCACTTTGTTGTAGTGAACGCGGCAAGGGCGGCACCGAGAGCGGCTGTGCCGCGCAGCGTCGCCGTGGGTAGCGTCGCGACCAGCGTGCGTGCTCGCGTCGAGGGAGACGGCAGACGGAGGCTCGGCGCCGCGGCCGTGAGCGCGAGCGCGGCCCAGTATCCGCCGGCTCCGACTCCGGCCCCGGCGAGGACGATGACGATGACGATGAGGCGCATAGTCACGCGTGGCTCCACGCGCCCGGGCTGTAGCCAGCTCGCATTAGCCGACTGATCCGTGTCGTCGCGGTGCCCGTCGGCTGCGCGACCGTGTCGGATGACGTCGACGCGAAGATGTTCGAGTACGCGGGGCGGCCACCGCCGTCGGTGATCTCGGTGACATGAGTGACCAGTCGACGGGTCAGCAGGTCGTCGCTGCCGGTGGCGCTTTCGATCGGCCTCGCCTGGACGAAGACCACGAAGTCGAGTCCTCCGGCGATGAGGCGATCTATGGCATCCGCGGGGAGGCGTTCGTCAGCCGTGGCCGCGTAGGTGTGAATGCGGTCACCGACGTGCTGGGGCGAGCGGGCATGGATGGTGCTCAGCGATCCGTCGTTCCCTTGCGTCATCGCTTGGAGCATGACGACGATCTCCGGGCCGGACACTTCCCCGACGATGACGCGCGATGGGTTCATTCCGAGCGCCTGCCGGGCGAGGTCCGACAGCTTGATGCCGCCGGCACCCTGAAGGTTCGGCGGCCGTTCCTCCAACGCGACAACGTTGCGGTGCCGCCCCTTGTGCAGTTCAAGCTCGAGCGTCCGCTCGACGGTGATGATCCGTTCCTGCTCGGGAAGCTCGGCAGCTAGTGCGCGGAGCAGCGTCGTCTTACCCGCCGCGGTGGCGCCCGCGATCATGATGTTGCAGCGGGCACGGACGACGGCGCCGAGGAAGGAGCGCAGGTGCTCGTCGAGCGTCCCCCGCTCGACCAGGTCGTCGAGGGACAGATTAGGCAGCCGGTTACGCCGGATCGACAGCGAAGGGCGGACGCTGACGCCCATCGTCGCGACGAGCCTGGACCCGTCCTGAAGTCGTAGCGACAGCAAAGGATGGGCGCGGTCGAACGCCCGCTCCGATAGCCCCTCGTAGGCGGCGAGGTGCTGGACGAGCCGGATGAGTTCGTCATCGTTGTCGGCGACCGGGTCAGCGGGGACGACGCGGCCACCCGTGTAGGTGACCCAAACCGTGTCCGCCCCGTTCACATCGATGCCCTCGACTCGCTCGTCTTTCAGCAGGGCGTCGAGTTTGCCCATGCCGAACATCAGGGCGAGGACCTGGTCGACGAGTGCGGCCTCCTCGGCAGGGCTTAGACCATCCCGTCCTTGCGAAACGTCTGTCTCCGCTCGACGGGACAGTGCGTCGAGGATGACGTGACGCGCGTACTCAGACTCCTGGTGGCGCGTCAGCGGCGGCTCGCCGCGTTCGCGTCGTAACTGGCTGGTCTCAGCCATCGCGCGTAACACCGTGTCGCGGAGGTCGCGGACGATGTCCCGATCAGGCTGGGCGCTCATCCGACACCTCCCAGGACGGTCTGAAGATCACCTTCTGGTTGGGTGGCGAGTTCCCGTAGTGACGCGGCGATGGCACGCGCCGACCGGACCAACCAGGAGCGGTTGAGTTGCCCGCGTTTCTCACCGCGCAGAACGGCGACGCCATCTGCGTCGAACGCGAGGGGCGGCAGCGTCACGATGGTGTCTCTGACGCCAGCCGTGAACGCGGTGCGAACTAATCGAACCGTTGAAGCGTCGGTGTGAGGTGACACGGGCAGGACGGCGAGGCGGGTCTCTTTGTTCGACTGCCGGCGTGGTAGGAGCCAGCGCAGCTCACGTCGCGCATGGGTCAGGGCGTCCACGGTCACTGCGGTGACGACCACTACGACGTCTGCGTTATCAAGCAGCGGCATCGTCACGGTGTCGGCTGCTAGGCGACCGCAGTCCGCGAGCACGTCGGTAGTCGTCGCAGCGCTGGATGCGCACGAGGCGATCAGGCGCCACCGGTCGCTGATGCCGCACGACTGCTCGGACGTCGACAGCCCCGCCAGTACGGATAAGCCGCCGTTGACCGCCTGCAAGTGCGGGGTGAGGTCGACAGGCTGCCCGTGGCGCAGTTCAGCGGCCAGCGACACAACGCCGCGGGTTGCATCCAGCGCCGCGCCGTGAGGGTCCCGTAGGCGCAGCGCGACGTCGCCGCCGACCGGGTCGAAGTCAGCGAGTATCGGCGCGACTGGCCACACGGCCGCCAGGCCGATGGCCGCAGTGGTCGCCCCAGGTGCCCCCTTGACTCCCGTGAACGCGATGAGGCTCATGAGGAGGCTCGCGAGAGTACGGCGATAGTGGCTTCTCCCGCGCTCGCTGATCGCGCGACCGCCGCTGCGGATCCCTCGGGTACAACCACCGACACGTGCGTGATGCCGGTGTCCCCATCCACGTGCACGTCTAGCACACGAGCCGACGGCACCAGCACATCGGCGGACTCGGCGTCTCCATTGACCTGCGGCGTATGGATGATCTCGACGCGGTCGCTGGGATCAACGCCTGACGCGGGCAATTGGCCGGGCTTCAGCGCAAGGCCGACGACGGCCTCGCCAGGCGCCGGCACGGCCTGATCGGTCAACATCTCGGGCGTCAGCAACGACCCAGCGACAAGATCGACCGCCGCCGTCAGTCCTACGACGTGCTGCCGTTCCTGCGCGGAGACCGTTTCGATGCCCGAGGAGCCGACACGGACAGTGCGCAAGTCGCCCCCGCTGACCTGATGTCCGGCGGGCACGGCTTGCGCGAGCGCAAGGACGCTACGTCGTCGGTCGGCGCGGATAAGAAGCGTGCCCGCGAGTGCGGCGCACAGAAGCATGACGAGTAACCCGACCAACACCACGCGTGGCTGGCGAGCCGGCGCCCCACCAGCCAACCGAAGCGGAGTCGCGCCAGCGTTGTCGCCGAGGGTCGTCGCACTTCCCATAACCGCCCCCACCCGGTTAGTCCGACTCGGTCACAACCGTCTGGACCTCGGCAACTCGCACCGAGAATCGCGTCGTGCGCTCCAGCGGCGGCAGCGAACCGATCGTCCCGTTCGAGGCCCTCCACGTCACCCGCCACCGCGTCCGCGCCCACGCCGCGTATTCCGCATTCGGTTGACCCGCGGAGCTGCGGACGTAGGTGTACGAGCAGGACGTGCGCTGCGCGTCATCGGGCAGGTTCGGGTTGTACGGACTTCCGCCGTCGCGGCATTCGACCGGGAGCACACCCGGACCGGGACTCCACGTCACGGTCTCGGGCACCGCCGTCACTGTCACTGACAACCCCGGGACCGCGGTCACAGATCTCCGCTTGCCAAGGGTTCCGCGAGCAACCCAAAGCCACGTAGGTACCTGAACGACAGCAGTAGGAGCAGGGTTCAACCGAACGTCTGGGGCGGGCAGGCCGAGGAACCGAGTCGCTTGCGCAGCGAGCGCGGCTGGGGAAGCCGCAACCGCAGCCGGCGCGTTCGCTGCTGGAATCCACACGAGGTCGACTGTCCGGGACAGAAACGCGGCCGCTGCCGGGATCGGCGCGTCAGGCGTCTGATCGGATCCGCACAGCCGCAAGTAGTACGCGCCCGCCTCCCCGGCATGCGGATCGACTGAACCTTCCGGTGGCGTGTACAGGTTGTCGAGGAAGTACCGACACGGTGGCGGCTCCGCCGACCCGCTCCCTGACGACGTCGCCGACGCGCCTCCGCCCGACCCGGCCGTCGCTGAGGTGGTCACCTCGGTCACGACACCGTCGCTGGTCAACACAACGTCGCTCGAGCCGAACTGCCCACCCGGGCCAACCGGACCGCCCTCGGCCCGCGCAACACCTGCACCGCACGTGGTGGCAGCAAACACTCCTGCGATGCTCAGCAGGCGCGCTGCTCGAAGTGCACCGACGCGACCTTCCATACGACACCCCGTAAGACAAGCGATACCTTGGCAAAATCTCGGTGCGGCTTCGTCCGCTCCTTGTACCGGCCGTCGCGCGACTGCACGACCCAGCCACTTGAGTCCTGGCAGTCGTTGAGGACCGCCGCGCGCCCGTCGATCGACACGACCGTCGGACGCAGATCGATGTGCCCCCGTGCCACGCGGCCGTCCCGGTTCCAGGCGTACAGCTTCTGCGAAATCGCGCGCAGTTCCGGATCCACGGCGACACGCGTGAGTGCGGGGTCACGCCAGTTCGCCGTCAGGGCGGCGTGCTCAACCGTGCGCCAGAACGTGTCGTATGCGGTGATGACCTGTGCTTTGACGGCGCCCTGCGGATCGACGGACGAGGCTCGGACGGTCGGCGCAGTGGATGGCGGCGACGGCTGCGACGCGCGCCCGGTGGTGCACGCCGGAGCCACCGCGGCGGACAACACGGCCGCAGCTACAGTGCTCAGGACGACGCGCAACGCGATCACTCACCCCCGAGTGCTCCTCGGTGACTCTTCGACGCGGCTTCGGTTTTTCCTGCAAGGCGTACTTCTTCTGGGGATCCACGGCGACGATGAGCCGACCAGCTGCGACAACACGCGCGCGGGACGGACTCGGCGAGGACTCGGATCTGGTCCGCCTCGTCGACCTGCGGCGTCTTGCCGACCGTGGCGCACCCATATCACGGAGATCGAGGCGCAGGTCGCGGCCTGCCGTGATGCCCACGGCAACATCGAGAAGATGTGGAAGCCGTGGGCGCCGCGGCTCGGCAAGACTGAGTTAGCCGAAGCGCTGTGGCCGAAACTCGACCGAAAGATCACGTCGAGCACGCCGCTGCCACCAATCGCCGAGGTCATCGATGAGGCCGTTCACTTGGCGTACGAGCTCCGACTCATCCGCGGCATGGCAGTCGAACCCGATTCGTCCTGATCGACCGACCGGCTCAGACACCGCGCCACAGCCGCTGTCGGACAGGTCGGTCAGCGCGACACGTATCGCATCGACGTCAGGGTCGCAGCTGACTAAATGCAGCGCCGAGGGCAGGAAGGGCTCTAGGCATCATTGCAGCCGGTGCCGCCACTCTTCCGCCGTCTCACGCGTCAGTGCTCGCGTGATCTCCGGCGTGGCCAGTTCGAATAGAAAGTCCTTGAGAACGTCTTCGGCGCCCTCCTCAAGGCCAATGTCGTCGCGAACTTCGATAGCGTTGGCCCACGCCCCGCAAGCGTTTGCTGTCACGACTCCTGAAGTGAAGCTGTCTAGCAATCGCCGCGCTTCATCGCGGGTCAGCGTGACCAGTTCCGCCTCGCTGTCCCAGGGGAGTTCGCGAACTGCTTGAATCGCGTCGTCGATCGGTTTACGCAGACGGATTAGATCCTCTAACGTGTCTCGACGATCTGGCGGCGTCACGGATACTTGACCTTTACTGAAACGACCGAACCGTCGGGCGCGATCGTCGTCTTGTAGTAGGTGATAGTCGATCCATCCTCACCGATGACCTTCGTGAAGGTCGCATACGAACCTGGGATGTTCGTGGCGGGTACGTCCGCGGAGAACTGTACCGACCCGTCCGGCAGACGTGTGATCGTCGGGTAGTCGGCGCCCTTGGGAAGCCGCTTCAGGTACCGCGTGTAGCTGCTGAGTTGGCCAGACGACAGCTGGTCAATGTCTACAACGGCGGCGTCAATGCCTCCTGCGACGCTGGCGGCATCGGACAAGAGTCCGAGTCCGTCCAAGACGACAGCGGTCGTCGCCCCGGTGCCCCAGACGCCGCGGGTCAACTGGTCGGATGCCTCAGTTATGCAGCCGCGGGCGGCGAGCTTGAGTCCGTTGCTGTAGTTGCGGCGGATTCCGGCGATCGGGTTAACGTTGTCGATGCACTGGGCGACGCCGCTCACCCGGTCGTTCGCGTACCGGTTGATGCCAGCGACGCACGCCTCGTACATGCCACGCACGGTGCGGATCGGGTGGAGGCCGCTGTCGATGGTGTCGTAGGCGAATCCGACGGTGCCCTTGGCGACGCCGACGATGGCCTTGCCGGTGTCGCCGAGCATGCCGTTGCCGACGCACGATCCGTCGGCGAAGCGGCGCACAAACAGGCAGGGGAACAGGCCGCTGGGGTCGGTGAGGACGGTCGCCCGGTTGTCTGCGTACGCGTAGGCGCTGGTGTACGGCTGCGCCGCGCTCGCGTTGAGCGGGTCGCGGCCGGTGAACCTGCCGGTGGCGGGGTCGTACTGCCGGGCGCGCAGGTGGTACTGCCCGGTGGTGTCCAGGTATTCGCCGGCGAACCGGAGCGGGTTCGCCGGTGCCTTGGTCGCGATCTTCGTTTCGGTGCGGACACCGCCGAACGGTTCGTAGGTGTGCTGCCACTGCGCCGCGCCGGTGCTGGACGTGACGTCGGTGACGCTGCCGATCGGGTCGTGGTGGTAGTAGAACGTGCCGGCCGTGCTGGCGAACGACACCGTGTCGACGCCGTTCACGTAGCGGCGCAGGAGCGTGTTCGCGGCGTCGCGTTCCAGTGCGAGTTGGGGTAGTGGGCCGTTGGTGTCCCAGCTGTACCGGGTGGCGACCGCACCGTTCGTCGCTGCGGTGAGGCGGACCCCGTTTCCGTCGTAGGTGTAGCTCGTCGTGGTGCGGCTCGAGGTGGTGCTGGCGAGATGGTCGTCGAGGCCGTAGGTCGACGTGGTGGCACCTGCTGCTGTCTGGTGACCGTTCGCGTCGTACGTGTAGGTCGTGGCGGTGGTTCCGACGGTGGTGCGGGTCAGTCCGTCGTCGGCGTCGTAGCTGTAGGTCGTGGTGCCGGGGCTGGTTACTCCGGTTCGCGTCTGGGTGGTTCGGTTCCCGACCGGGTCGTAGTTGTAGCCGATGGACGCGGTGGCTCCGGTGCAGCTTGTGGCGTAGCAGACCTTCGTGACCCGGTCGGCCGCGTCGTACAGATATGCCTCGCTGGTGGTGGAGGTGCCGCGTGTGGTGGTCTGCGTGATCGGGTTGCCGACGTTGTCGAGGCTTCGGGTGAACCGGGATAGCACGGTGGTGCCCTTGGTGTTGCTCTGCGTGGTGAGGTATCCGGCGCGGTCGTACGTCCGTGTCTCGATGTGCCCGTTGCCGGTCGGCAGTGTCGTCGTGGCGAGCCGGTCCGCGATGTCGTAGCCGTAGTTCGTCGTCTGCCCGGCCTGGGTGACGCTGGCGATGTTGCTGTCGGTGTCGTAGGTGTAGTCGGTGACGCTGCCGTCCGGTGCGACGCGGCGGGTGATGTTGCCTGCCGGGTCGTAGGTGTAGGTGAACCCAGCGCCGTTGCGGGCTACCGCGGTGAGCCGGTCGGCGACGTCGTAGGCGTATGTCTCGGCGGCGGTGCCGCGCCCCGCGCCGTCGCTCATGCTCAGGAGGCGCCGCTGGTCGTAGGTGTAGCTGACGTCGGGTGTGGCGTCGGAGTAATCGATCGCGGTGATGCGGCCGAGCGGGTCGTACTGGTAGTTGATCGCCCCGTCGCCAACGGTGGGCGTCGCGGTGCCGAGCGGGGTGACGGCGGTGAGCACGTTCCCGTTCGCGTCGTAGCCGAAGGTGGACCTGCGGCCGGCTGGGGTTGTCGTCGCGGTGAGGCGGCCGGCGAGGTCGAACTCGTAGCCGGTGCGGTGGCCGTTCGGATCGGTTCGCGTCGTCTGATTGCCGTCGGCGTCGTAGCCGTAGGTCGTGGCGAAGGTGGTCGAGGGTGCGTCTGCCCCCACGGTCGCGGTCAGGCGGTCGAGCAGGTCGTAGCGCCACGTCGTGGTGTGTCCATTGCCGTCGACGCGGCTGGTGCGGTTACCCGCCGGGTCGTAGGTGTGGCGCGTGATTCGGCCGAGTGGATCGGTGATCGTGGTGAGGTCGCCGGCCGGGTCGTAGGCGTATCGAGTGGTGTAGTCGGCGGCCACCGCACCGGGAGCGAGCCCGCGCGGGTCCGTCTCGCTCGCGAGTCGACCGTCGGCGTCGTAGGTGAAGCCGCTGATGCCGCCACGTGCGCTGGTCGTGGTGAGCGGATGTCCGACCTCGTCGTAGGTGTAGCTCGTCGTGTTGCCACGCGCGTCGACGCTGGTGAGCGGTCGGTTGAGCTTGTCGTAGGTGTTGTCGGTGTGGTTGCCGAGCGCGTCGGTGACGCGGGTGACGTTGCTGTTCGCGTCGTAGGCGGTCGTGGTGCTGTGGCCGAGGGCATCGGTGATCGCGATGCGGCGGTTGATCTCGTCGTAGGTGACGGTCGTGGAGCCGGCGGCCGGGTTCGATGTGCTCGTCGCGTTGCCCGCCGCGTCGTACTGCCAGGTCCAGGTGTTCGCGGTGGCCTGCGCAGGGGTGGCGCCGGAGACGTTGCCGTTCGGAGCGGTCATGGTGCTGCGCCGCCCGGCGAGGTCGTAGCCGTAGGTGGTGACGGCGCCGTCGGCGGTTGAGCTGTAGGTGATGTTGCCGATGGTGTCGTAGCGGAGCTCGCTGATGCCGCCCCGCGGTGCGGTCGTGAAGCGAAGCTGGTGGCTGGCGTCGTACGCCCAGCGGGCCGCATTGCCGCCCGCGTCGGTCATCGACGTGCGGTCTCCGGCGTCGTCGTAGCTCCAGCTAGTGACGGCGCCGCGGCCGTCGATACGACTGATCAGGTGATCGGCGGTGTCGTAGGTGAACGTTGTCGTGTACGTCGCGGCGTTGGACCCGGTGACGTTGCCACGCGGATCGGTCTCGGTAGCGAGCCGACCGGACAGGTCGTAGCTGCGGGTCGTTACCTCCCCGGCGGGGGATGTCACCTTGGTCTGGTTGCCAGCGGCGTCGTAGTCGTAGTCGGTGACCTTGCCTCGGACGTCGGTCACCAGATCGGGCTGACCGGCGGTCGTGTACGTGACGGTTGCCTGGTGTCCATCGGCGTCGGTGACGGTCACCGGCAGCCCGCGATCGTAGGTGTAGCGGGTCGTGTTGCCGCGCGCGTCGGTCTCGGCGAGCAGCTCGTTGTCGGCGCTGTAGGTGAATGTCTGCCGGTAGCCGAGGGGCGCAGGGGCGGTACGGGCGAGCAGGTTGCCGCGGGTGTCGTAGGTCAGGGTGGTGACGAGCCCGCGCGCATCGACGACGCCCGTCATGTTCAGGTCCGGGTCATAGCGGTACTTCGTGGTGTTCCCGAGCGGGTCGCGCTTCTGCACCAGGACGTTGCTGAGGTAAGTCTCGGTCCACGTCCCGCCGCGCGGATCGGTCATCGTCGCCGTGCCGTTGGCCTGGTCCCAGCCGAATGTGGTCACCGCCCCGTTGGCATCCACCTGCCGGACCGCGCGGCCGGTCGTCGCGTCGTAGTCGGTGTGCATGACTTCGCGGCCAAGCGGGTCGGTGATCGAGTTGAGCCGGCCGGCCGTGTCGTAGCCGTATTGCGTCGTCTTGCGGCGCAGATCGGTGACCGAGGTGAGCTGGCCGTTGGTGTAGCCGTAGTCGACGTAGCGGCCGTCGGGCAGCGTGAGGCGGCTGAGCAGCCCGTCGGCGTAGAGGAGCGCGACGGCGCGGCCCGCGGCGTCGGTGACCTGGGCCGGGTGACCGTTGATGGTGTCGATCCGAAGACCCACGTCACGCGCGTCGGCGATCCTGGTCACCAAGCCGGCCCCGTCGAACGTGTACCGGTCGCCGTGCATGAACCGCAACGACCAACCGGTCGGGGTGGCGGTGAGCGTGGCGCGGCCGCCGGGCGCCGCGGTGTAACCGCCGTCGGGTCGGCGACTGAACGTCAGCTGCTGGCCGGTGCCGAGGCGGACCGTGGCGCCGCTGTCCGGTTGTGGGGTCAGCCGCGCGTCGAAGGGTGTGACCCATCCGCGGCCGAGGAGGCCGCTCGCTGTATCAGCCGAGGTGTACGCGCGGGTGAACGCGAACGGTGTGCCGGCGCCGGACATCGCCGCGTCCGTGGCAACTTCGCTCAGCGCGCCGGTTGCGGTGTTGACCGGGTCGGCGCAAACACACGTCGGGTTGACCGCGAACTCGCCGTCGTAGGACCCGACGCCGAACGTTTGCGCGGTCGGTACCTCCGGCAGTTCCTGCGACACTCGCCGGAGATGGCCCGAGGTGCCGACGTGGTCGATCGTGTACAAGTCGGTGCCGTCGCTGGCGATCTGGGAGATGTCCGCGAATCCGGCGGCTCCACCGGTCCCGTCAGATTCGGCGTTCACCGCACCCGCGATGACTTGCGCCGGGCCGCCGGCTTTGCGTTGCCGCACCAGCCGCCGGGGGTTCGGCACGTTGACCGGCCCCGACTCGTTGATCGTGTAGTAGCCGACGTAGACGGAGTCGCCAACCGAGGCGATCGTGCCGCCCACCACGCTCTGGCCGGTGGCGTCGATCGGGTAGTCGCTGACCTGGTGGTCCACGAACGCGATCCTGCGCACGATGAGGTTCCGGACGTCGCCGAAGCAGTACACGTTGCCCTTGGTGACGTACAGGCCGGTGCTGTCCGCGGCGACGCCGCGGATGACCATGTCGCTGCTACTACAACCGCCGTCGCTGAACGTCGCGAACGTCGTGAACACGCCAGTCACCGGATCGACGGCGAAGACTTGCGTGCGCCCGTCGGAGGTGTACAGCATCCCGTCCGGGCCCACCGCGACGCCGCCGGAGAACACGCTGTACCCGTTGTTCTGTGCGCCGACGGTGCTCGTCGCCCCTGTGACCAGGTTCGTGCGCCGGAGAAAGCCACCTCCGACGCTGTACAAGTAGTGCCCGTCTAGCGCGAGCGGACCCGAGGTCCCGATCCGCACGGCCTGCGGGTCCGCCGCGTCCACCGTTGCGCGTTGACCGGGTTGTCCGGCCATGACCGTGACGGTGCCGTCGTCGAGGTTCACGCGGCTGATCGAGTCGTCATTGCTGACGTACGCCAGCCGTCCGTCGATGGCCAGACCAGCGCCGTTGGCGAACCCGGCGGCCGTTCCGACACCCGCGGTGGTGACACCGCTGTCGTTGCCGGCGATCGTGGTCACCGCGCCCTTGTCGACCCCCGCCGCGTTGTCGACCGTCGACGGCTGCGCAGCCGGCAGCGCCGAGGTGCCGTTCACCCGCCGCAGACGGTTGTTCGACCGATCGGCGACGTATAGCGAGGTGCCATCCGAGGTGACGTCGGCAACGTCGCCGAACCAGGCGTCGGTGCCCACGGCATCGACATAGCCGGCACCGGCGCCGGCCAGCGGCTTCGGCGTTCCTCCGCCGACGGGCACGCGGACGATGCGCGGACCGGACAGGAAGGGTGTGCCGTTGTAACAGGCGTTGCCGGCGCACACGCTCACGTCGTGCACGTAGAACACGAACCCGCCCGCAGCCGACAGCGGGCCGAGGTGCATCGTCGGATCGCTGACGACCGTGGTCGCGGCGCCGCCGCCGAACGGCAACGCCTGGACGCGGGGATTCCCCGTGTAGTACCCGCAGTTGATGTCCTGCGTCTGCACGTACAGGTTGGCCGCGTCGGCGGCCAGACCGTTGATCACCGACCCGCTGCACCCGTCATGGAACGTCCGCCACACGGTCCAGGTGTTCGTCGTGGTGTCGAGCCGTTCGACCTCCCCACTGTTGCCGGACTCCGTCATGTACAGCGCGCCATCAGGGCCGAGCGCGACCGCCTGGACGGCCACACTCACACCAGGAACCGTGATCGTTGCGCCCGTCGCCACCGTGGTCTTCCGCAGTCCGCAGGCGCCGGCCGAGTACACGGCCGTGCTGTTCGCGGCGATGTCACGGATCCCGGACATGCCGGATGTGGTGCCCGTTGCACCGTCGGCGCAGGTGGCGGTTCCCGGCGTGCCGGCAACGACGCTTGTCGTGGCGTCGGCCGGTGTAACACGCAGCAGGGCGTCCGCGGCCGCGACGTATAGAGCGCTCCCGGCGATCGCGGTCGCGGTCGGCGCCGCCAATCCCGCAGCGGTGCCGACTCCCGCCGATGTCGTGGCACCACCCGAACCTGCCAGCGTTGACACCGCACCTGCCGAGGCAGACGTGATCGGCTCCGATGGCACAGTCGCCGCGGCGGTCGTAGCGGATGTCCGCGACTCAGCGGTCGCGCGTTTCGCGGATGCGAGCGACGGATTCGACAAGACCAGAGTGGTGACGAGCGCCGTCACTGCGGTGAACCGGATCCTCGGCATGAGATCCCCCGTACGTCATGAGCGTGAGTGAGATCGGGTTTTAACTCCGCCTGCCGTCGCCGTGGCGGCACGCCGCGTTGGGGGTCTGGAGACCCAACGCACACTGCTGCATAGCCGGCGGTATGGGCGCCGAACTCGTGAAGATGCTTCTGATGAACTACACAGCGGTACAGGGGATTAGCCCCGACCCGCGGCACAGAGTTCGGTTCGTGAAGAAGAGCGGCTGGACCCGTCATCGCTCGCGGCAGCTCGTCGCGAAACTGAGGCCAGGGCTGTCGTCGACCGAACTAGCGCTTCCGCGCAAGGTGTCGTAAGTGGACCGCGTGAGGCGGCCGCCCATCCTCCGACTACATCACGCTCGGCGGAACCGCGACGGGCAGTTCGCCGACGAGGATCTCTTTCACCTCGCCTGTGGTCTCTATCGCGACGACGCCGCCGTCGCCGCTGAGTGCGGCCGAGCTGAGATCTGGCAGCGCGAAGGTACCGGACGTGGTGACGGCCCGCCCGTCGGTGCAGTCCGGGCACCGGACGACCATCGTGCTCCCGGTCGCGTCCAGCGCCTGGACCGGTGCGAGCGTTGCGGGGTACGGGTGAAAGTTATACGTGTACAAATCAGACGTCAGGTTGTACGTGAAGCCGGCGTACCACAAGTCCTGCGTGTCGCAGGATCCGGCGATGACGTTGCCGTCGGTACTGACCTCAGTGATGAGCATGAAGCCGACAGTGCAGACGGGGATAGTGATGGTGGCCCCCGTCAGCCGGTCGATGACCGGCATCGAGGTAGCGTCTGGGGATGGCCTGAACAGGAAGCGGCCGTTGCCGCTCATCCGCAGAGGAGTCGTTCCCCGGTCCTCGTACGTCTTCCGCTCGGTGTCGTAGATGTAGCTGCGGCAGTTCGCGCAGGCGTAGCCCGCGTACTGGATCGGGGTGCCTTCCGGGACGCCCCAGAACAGCACGTACCGGCCGTCGATGCTCATGTCTGGTGGCTGCGCTGCGGGGAAGGCGGCCTCGGAGCAGGCGTTCGGTACTCGGCCCACCTGGGTTGCGACGCTGGTGTCGACCTGTCCGACGACGAGTGTTCCGATGTGGCAGTCGCTGTCCCACCACGCCAGTGTCGAGCCGTCGGCGTCCATCGTGGGGCCGTGGAACGCGATGCGGCCGGTGCGACCGAACAACGCCATCAGGTCGAGCGTCTCGCCGGTATCGAGGTCATATCGCGTGAGTGCGCTGTTCTGCGGGTGCGGTTCGCCGGCCAGCGGGGCGGCCGTGGTGACGTAGCGCCCGTCGCCGCTCACCTTCGGGAACCGCCCGGCGCCCAGCGAGGTCATGACGATCGTCGGGAGAAGCGGCTCGCCTGGTTGCCAACCGCTCGGCGGCCGGTCGGCGACGACGACGGGCGCGCTGGGCAGTGACGGCTGGGACGTGCCGCCGCTGTTGCTGGCCGTGACGGTGAACGTGTACGCCACGCCGCCGCTCAGACCCGACACGGTCGCCTCGGTGCCGTGTGACGTCTCGGCCGTCGCGTCGCCCGGGGACGCGGTGACCGTGTAGTGGGTGACGGGTGCGCCGCCGTCGTCGGCTGGGGCTGTCCATCGCACCGCCGCGCTGCCGATCCCGCTCGCGGTCGCCGCGACGGCGGTGGGTGCGCCTGGTGGCTGTGCCCCCACTCGGACATCAGCTATACCGCTCGCCGCGGGCGCCAAGCCGGCCGCCGGCCGCGACGCGAGGACGGTGTACGTGCCTGGCGTCGCGGGGGCGGTGAACAGGCCACCGTTCGTGACGCTGCCGCCGCCGGGAGTCGACCACGTGACGTTTGTCGCGGGGTCGCCGTCGAGGGAGGCGGCTAGTTGCAGGGTTTGGCCGGCTGTGACCTTGGCGGGGCTGGGTGTGATGGCGAGGCGGTGGAACGGTCCGGACGCGTGCGCGTACTCGAGTGCGAACGACCGTAGGTGGTCGTTGTGCCAGGACGCGAAGGTGTGGCCGATGAGGCGGAGGTCCTCGCCCGCGCCGAGGTCAGACTCGACCGAGAGGGTCCACCAGGGGTCCTTCGTGTAGTTCGCGTCGAGCGCGAACACCCACAGGTCGTTGGTGAAGTACGGCCCGGGGATGCCGTTGATCGTGAGTTGCAGCTTCTTCTGGATGCCGGCCTTCGCGCTAACGGCTCCGTACACCGTCGGCGGCGCGAAACCGGTCGTCCACCGGTGGTACGGGTCGATGCGAACGCTGCCGTCGTTCGTGGTGATGTCCACGCCGAGGGTCGCGGACGCCGAGACCGACACGTCGAGGCCGGCCGAGACGGTGCCGCGGGCAATGAGGCTGATCGACAGCGTCTCCGTGATGAGCACCGGCACGGGGCCGACTTGGATGAGGATCGACGGCAGCCGTACCTGTCCCAAGGTGTAACCGACCTCGATGCCGTGGCTGACAGCGGCGTCGATCGTGAGGTCGGCCTTTGCGGTGAGGCTCGCCGAGAAGCGGGTGGAGACATGGACGCAGCAGTGGATCGAGGCGGCGAAGCTGAGGCGCGGTGTGATGCTCGCCGTGCCGTTGACTGTGATGGCGTGGCCGAGGCTGTCCTTGTACAGGTTGCGGGAGATGCCGAACTTCAGCGTCCCGGAGAGGGACGCCGACGACGACTGCATCATGCGGACGCCGGGTCGTGCCGGCGTGAACACAGCGTCGTCGACGGCGGGCGTGCCTGAGAACCCGAATGTCGCCTCGCCGAGCGCTTCGTCCAGCGTCGCCGGTCTGGTCGCGATGGTGGTCAGTGCGTCCGTCGCTGTCACCGAGAGCACGGTCGCCAGCAGGCCGTCCGGGGTCTGCGGGCCGGCTCCGGCGACGAGGACCGCGCCGGGGGACAGGCCACTCACCTGCGCGGGCGGGTCGGCGAAGTCCAGCGAGCCGTCGGTGTGCGCCGCGACGAGTGCGGCCATCGACTCCGGCGACAGGACGACGGCGGCTGCGGCGACGTTCAGCGCGGTGCCGGCGGGGGCGCTGACCGCGGCCGCGCCGGCGCCCACGTCGTTCACGGCGACGACGTTGAACGTGTACGGAGTGGCCGGGTCGAGGCCGCCCATCGTCGTGCTGGTGGCCGTCGCGTCCGTGGTCACGGTCGCGCCGTCCGGGTCAGCGGTCACCTGGTAGCCGGTCACCGGATGTCCGCCGTCGTCTTGGGGCGGAGACCACGTGACGACGACCGCGTCGCCGTCTGGCGCGGCGGTGACCAGGCTGGGTGCCCCCGGCACCGTCACCGCGGGCACGACCGGTGGGGCCGCGGTCGCCGCGCCGGTGCCGGCCGTGTTCGTCGCGGCCACGCTGATCGCGTAGGTCACGCCATCCGTTAGCCCTGTGACGGTCGCTGCCCGCGCGTCCCCGGTAGCGGTAAGCAGTTGGCCGCCGGGGTTCGCGGTGATGGTGTAACCGCTGATCGCCGCGCCTCCGTCCGCGGTGGGGGGAGCCCATTCGACCGTGGCGCCGTTGTGGCCCGGCGTCGCCGTCACCGCGGTGGGTGCTCCGGGCACGGCGGGAGGTACCGGCACGACCGCGGTGCTGAGCGGGCTGGGCGGCCCGAAGCCGAAGACGTTGCGCGCCGCCACCGTGAACCGGTAGGTGGTGCCGTTGGTCAGCCCGCCGGCGGTGAAGCTGGCGACCGAGCCGACCACCGCTGTCGCGCCGCCGGGCGAGGCGGTGATCCGGTAGCCGGTCACCGGCGCTTCGGTCGGTGCGGCCGGTGGGGTCCACGCGACGTGCGCGCCGCGGTCTGCCGCCGTCGTGATGACTCCCGCGGGTGGCCTCGGCACCGTCAGCGTGGCGTAGTAGCCGACCACGTCCGCCGTGAGGTGGGTGCTGCCGGCCCGGTTGTAGACCGCTACCCGGCCACCCGTGCCGGGCCGGACGACCACCAACGTCGTCGCATCTGTGAGCGGCGCCACGGACACCGATGTGGTAGCGGGCCGGGTTGCGCCGTACGGATAAGCCGCCAGGCTCCCGGCTGCGGCGGGGCGCACGGCCGTTATCGCGAAAACCACCGCGCGGACACCTGCGGCCGGCACGCCGGCCACGCCGGTGACCGGGAAGTTGGCAGCCGTCCCCGCGCCGACCGCGTGATGGACGCCGCCGAGGGGGGTGCGGGTGTCCAGCACCCGGCGCGCGGCGAGCCCTACGAACGTGCCGCCGGCGGACGTCGTGCCCGCCGCCGCGTAGTAGCCGGTCACGTCGGCCGTGAGATGGGTCAGACCGGCTCGGTTGTACACCGCGACGCGACCGACTCTTCCTGGCCGGACGAGGACCAGCGCCGTGGTGTCGCGCCCGGCGGCTGCCGAGAGCGACGTCGTGGCGGGCGGGGTGGTGCTGTACGGGTACGCCACCAGACTGCCGGCCGCGGCGGGCGCCACCGCGGTGAGCGCGATGACCACGGCCGCAACGCCCGTTGACGGGACGCCGCCGACGCCGGTAACCGGGAAGCTAGCCGCCGTGCCGCTCGCGAGCGCGTGCCCTACTCCACCTACTGTGGTGCGGGTGTCCAGCACACGCTGGGCGGCGAGGGGAACGAGCGTGCTCCCCGCCGATGTGCTGCCGGCGCTCGCGTAGTAGCCGGTGATGTCGGCCGTGAGGTGCGCCGCCCCGGCCTTGTTGTAGACGGCGATCTGTCCGCCGGTCCCCGGTCGTACGACGGTGAGACCGGTCGCGTCTTGCCGGGCGACGGCGGACACCGTGGTGGTGCCGGGCGGGGCGGCGCCGGCCGGATACGCGACGAGCGCGCCGCTCGCGGTCGGCGCGATCGCGGTCAGTGTTACGGCGACAGCGGCGACGCCGCTCGCCGGCACACCGCCCACTCCGGTCACCACGAACTCGACGACCGTGCCGGCAGCGACGACATGTCGTACGCCACCCAAGGTGGTGCGGGTGTCGAGAACGCGACGGGCCGCCAAGGGCACGAACACCGCGTTCGGCAACGCCGCAGGCGCCGCGGCGGCCGATGCCGTGCCTGACTGCGTCGTGCTGCGTGAGGCCACCTGCTCGCGAGCGGCGGCCGGCACGGCCAGCGCGCCTGGCACGCCAAGGGACGTCGCGGCGAGGACCGCTACGATTCGAGCCTTCATGGTGAGGGTGCCCCGTCTCGACCCCCCGATCGTCCGAGCATCGCACCGGTCTGCACGCTTCGTGGAAGAATGTGAATTCTTGGAGGACGGATCACCTCCGTCGAGGCTGCCGCGCAGCAGGCATTGCCCCAAACACACTGGGGAGTGGATTCCGCCTTCTACGCCTACGCACTGAGGATCACACCTGCGGGGCAGCGCTTGGATCGTGCGGTAACACCGAACCCGCGACGCCATTCACGGCCGAGCTAGTTACGCAGGAGCGCGAGCGAGATTGGTGAAGAGCTCGCCGCCACCCGGACTGATCGACAATCCGCATCGTCGTGCCATTCAGACGGTCGCCCAGGTAAGAGACCCTTGTCGAGCGCGTCGCACCGCACCGCCGATGTTGTGGCGTCCGAGAGGAAGCGGCGTACCGCCCTCGTCGGGAGCTTCGGCTGCTCACGTCCCGCGGTCACGGCGCACTCGGGATCGACTGTGCAGCTAACCGTGGACGGCCGCGTACAACGCAGTTAGCGCGTTGCGCAACCCGGCCCCTGAGGCGTCGAGACTCCCGCATTCACGCCATAGAGCGTCGGTCACAGCAGCCAACGCATCCGCCGCGTCCGCGCAGAGTGGTACGACCGTGTCGCGCCCGTCTCGTTCCGCGACTTCCCAGAGCAGCAGTACAGCGGCCGTGGCGTGGCCGAGCCAGGCCACCATGTTGCGGAGTACGTCGTCGTACCCTGTGTCGCGGGCAGCCCCCGCGACGGGCCGACCAAGCTCCGCGACGGCGAAATCCATCCTCTGCAAGTCACTGACGCGCACTCCAACGGGGCCCGGCATGACCAGCGACGCAACGAGGGCACGCGCGTCGTCGTACGCGGTGTCCGCCGCCGCCGGCCGCCCTGGCAGATGCGCATCGAGAACCTGTACGGCGGCGGCGCGCACCGCGGCTCCAGCGGCCGCGGCGCCGACCGGACCTGCGGAGGCAGCGAACGCAGCGAAGGCAGCGGTGCCGGTGCCGAGACCGGCGGCGGCACCCTGGACTACCGCCGTGCGGGCGATCGCGGGCATGGATGCACGTAACACTGCGAGCGATCGCTTGATCCAGCCGCGGCGCGCGGCGTCGACGGCGCCGTCGAGCTGCTGGGCGAGCACCCAGACCCGCTCGCGCACCTCACCGAGGTCGACGGACGTCGACTTCGTCAGAACGGCCGTGATCGCGGCCTGGAACTCGTCCGCAACAGCCGTCGCCGGGGGCGGGTACCCGGCCTCGACGAGAAACGGCGCCCAGTCGATACCGGCAGCGGCGAACAGCTCGCGGCGCTCGTGGGGGGTGAGGTGAGTTAGCGCCTCGTGGTCGTCCTTGAGCCTGCGCCACAACCCGTCGTCGCCGTGGAAGCGCCGCAGCATCTGCGCGAGCGCGGCCGTGATCTCAACGGCCGGTTCGGCAGCTTCGGCGGCGAGCGCTCCGGCGGCGGCATCCTGGAGCTCACGGAACCGCTCGTATCGCGCCGCCGCGTCCAGGTACGGGTCGTCCCCCATGCGCGAACCGTACGCGCGCCCCCGCACCTCGGTGAAGATACGACTCGGTCCGTAACCTCGCGCCCCGGAGAGCTGTAAACACGAGCCGTTGCTGTTCGTACTACGGCGCTCGTCGGCGGGGCGTGCCAGCGTGGTTCGGGTCGCCGTCGTGGTCTGTCGCAACCCGACGTGACGGCTCTCCCGCAGCGGTCGCCTGGACGGACGCTCCGGGAGGAGTGCCGTCATGGCAGCAACGTTCGTCATGTCCCTGCACCGCAACGCGCGGCTCGCGCACTACGGAGACTTGTGCGCGACCGCGTGCGGGCAGGTGTTCCCCGACCCGTTCCGGGCGGTCGTGCTCGAGGAACTTCCGGCGGACCGGGTGGTGTGCGCCCGCTGCGCCGGCAGCCCGGTCACCGCGCAGGAGCGGGCGGAGGCGGTGAACGAGGGAGTTCGGCTGCACGGCCGGGTGGCGGCCATGTGGCGGCAGCAGGACGCCGAGCTGGTGGAGGTCATGCTGCGCGGCGGCAGTGTCGAAGAGATCGCTCGGCACTTCCGGATCAGCGTCCGCTCCGCGTCGCGGCGGATCGCGGCCGCGAAGGACCGCGCCGGCGTCGTGACCCGGTTCCAGTGGGGCTACGAAGTCGGCTGGCAGCACGGCGCGACCGACACCGCCCGACAGCAGTAGCGACACCCGCATCGGAGCGGGCGCCCACGCGGAAGGAACGACTCAACCGGGCGCCCGCCCCTAAGCGGTACGACCGAACGGCGCCGCCGTGACACCCGCCGGCCGCTTGGTGGCCACGATGTGGTCGATCGCGGTCCGATTCAGCGTGTGTCGACCAACCCGCGGTGAAGCGCCAGGACTGACGCCGCAGGGGTCGGTGCGGCCCCGCACCGTGCCTGCCGGGCCGAACCGAACACCTGCGCTCCGCCGGACGCGGCAGGATCGTGCGCCGCGTCCGCAAACCCGCTACCCCTCGGGGAGTCCGCGGGGTGGGATGAGGTCGATGGTGAGGCGGTCGGTGTCGCCGACCCGGGAGGAGTAGTCGAGCCGGACGGTAAGGGTCTTGATGCGCCGCGCCACCGGCAGTGGGAACTCCCACATGCGGCGTGGGAACGGCCCGTTGAGGAACGCGAAGCCGGGCTGCCAGTTCTTGACCCGGAAGTCCCGCTCGTCGCGGTAGCCGGGGCTTTGCAGGACCGCCAGCATCTCGTCGAACCCCACATCGCGCCTCGCCGAGTCCGGCTTGTCGACCAGTTCCACGTCGTAGCTCACCCGGTCGAGGATCGCGAGTCCGCCGCCGAGGTTGGTCACCACGACGCACCACAGCTCCTGCTCGCCGCCGACGAGTGGCCCCGCGTCGTTCTCGGGCCGCCGCCGGCCCCGCTCGTACACGATGTAGGGGTAGTGGTTGCTGGCGAAGTGCCGACGGGTGATGTAGATGGTGACCGCGCCGAACAGCAGCGTCGCGGCGACACCGGCGCCGAGCCACTCGTGGTCCCAGGAGAAGAAGTCGCGGACCGAGCCGGTGCGGCCCACGAAGTCGTGCACGAAGATGATCGCGGTCGTGACGACGAGGACCGCGGAGACGACCGCGACGCGGGAGCGGCGGATCCGCTGCCGCGGCCCCTGGAGCCTCATCCGTCGGCCTCGTCACCGACGCCGTAGCCGCACTCAACCTTCGCGACACGGGGACCCACGTTGTGCACCGTGTGCACGGTGTTCGCCGCGACCGCCACCGGCACGTCAGTCAACGGCACCGTGACGCCGTTGACGGTGAGCTCGACCTGACCTTCGACGAGCGCAGTGGTGCTGACCACGTCATGGGTGTGGCTGAACCGCTCACCCGGCTTGAGCACAATTACTGCCATATCAAGGATCCCCCGAACTGTGGTAGCCGAGCCTGGCTCGGCGAACTGGTGGTGGACGGTCGACCAGCCGGCGGGTCGTGACCGTGCTACGCACCGAGACACGCCGGCACCAGCCGCGGGCACGGCGCGGCGGGCAGCGGGCAGGCAGCGGCGGCTGGCGTAGGGAGCCAGCGGCGTCGCCGGGCGGTAGGGGCGCACGACGAGACAGCCTTTCGGAGAGGTAGGGGTCTCTCGCTCAGGTCGCGTCGAGGCTACCCGCCGGTACGGCGCGGACGCGAGGCAGGTAGGGCACCCCACGCCGGCCACCGGACGCGGCAGCGACGACGCACAACAACACGCGCAGGCTCGCCAATGCTTACCGCGTTCACGCCAACTGGCCGCAACACGCCACCGGCGATCCACCTCGGGCACGCGCACGCCGGGCTCCCCGGCGCCCGGTACGACATGGAGCCACGACCGGCGCACGCACCCTCCCTATAGGCGGTACGAGCGAACGAGCCCGCCGTGATGCGCGGGCAGGGGCGTGCGGTGGTCTAGGGCGACGGGTGCTCGAGCGGGTCTGGACAGGGGCGACACTTCGCTGGACGGGCGAATGTCCGCCGGCACGAGGGTCGTGGTCACGGTCTCGACCGCGGCGGGGGCGCTGGGCGGCGGCCCCGTGCGACTCGGTGCGGGTGGGGTGATCGGTGGCTTCCGCTGGAACTGGACGATCACCGGGTCGCCGTTGCGGTCGAGGACGGGGCGTCCGCAGCGGTCAACGACGCCGCTCCGTAGCGGACGCAGCGGACGGTCTGGGTGGTTCGGTCCGACGATCAATGCGCCGACGCCGGCGACGAATACGAGGGTGACCATGCATGTGAGGAACCGCTCTGGCGCGGTCATACGGTCACGCGTCACTCGGCTACGGCCACGCGACGCGGCGTGGTCTGCCCTGACCGGAGTGACCTCCCCGACGGGGCCGGCACCGCGCGGCGGTGCGGGTCGGGCGGCAGCTGAGGTGGCACGAGGTGGGTGACCTTTCGCGTCTTGCGGTAGCTGGCCGTGGGCGGGAGACGCGGCCCGGGGAGAGTGTCCGGGCCGCGTCCCCGGGCGCCGCCGTACTGGCGTGGCGGCGCTGCGGCGCACTGCCCCGTAGCGCGCCGCGGGCGTGTGGGATGACGTAGGGGGAGGCCCCGCACCCCGCCCCTACAACGGGGCGCGGGGACGTTGTGGTGGCAATGTCGGGAATCTGACAGACGGTCGGCGGCGCTCCCGGCGAGGATCCGTGGCTTGTCCGCGGCGGCGGACGTCGCCGGGGGGTACGACGCCCGCCGTCGGGGTGAGTGTTGCCCAGGTGGCCGATGTCGGGAACGGTCTGCGGCGGTGAACTTCCTCGGTGAGGAAGTTCAGGTGAAATCACCGCAGCGTCCTGACGTGGTTCTGGTGGCGTGTTCTCGGAAGGCGCGCCGGCCCGTCATGTCCACGGCGCGTGCCGTCGACGGTCGGACGAGGGACGTGGCCGCGCGGCGGCTGCGGTGGCCGCGGTGGAGATGAGGTCGGGATGGGTCACAGGTGACGGCAGTAGTCGAGGACGCCAGGTCGCTGGAGCATGCCGGCAGCGAGGGTGTCGACGACGACGAGGTGGCTGCTGCGGTCACCGCCGTGCTTGGGGCCGGCGAGCTGGCGTGGGAGGCGTTCGCCGAGCTGGACGACGATCTTGCGGTTTCGGCGCCGCGGGAGGTGGCGTTCGAGCCGTTCGTGCTGCGCTACCAGCCGCTGGTGTGGCGGATCGCGCGGCGGTACCTCCGCGACCCGCAGTTCGCGACGCAGGTGATGCAGGAAGCGTTCCTCCAGATGTGGCTGCGGTGGGATCCGACCCAGTCGCCGGTTCACCGCCGGGCCAGCCTGGTCACGGTCACCCGCCACGTCGCGGTCGACGTGCTGCGATCCCGGGACTTCAAGCAGCGGGAGCAGACCGAGCTGTGGGACCTCGCCGAACTCGACGAGCGCGGCGCGGCGGTCGCCGGGCCGGAGGAGGACGTGGTCCGCGGCGAAGAGATCAACTCGGTGCGGGAAGCGCTGCGCGGGTTACCGGACGATCAGCGGTGGCTGATCGTCAACCGCTTCTACTACGGGACCCCGTTCCCGCAGCTCGCTGAGCAGGCCGCGACGACGGAGGACGCGATGCGGCAGCGGGCGGCGCGTGTGCTCGCGAAGCTGCGGCGACAGTTGGCGCACGTCGCCGGGTCGCTGGTCCCGTCGGTGCTGCGCCGGCCGTCCTGGCGGCAGTCGCCGACGGTCGGTGGCGCCGCGGTCGCCGCGCAGACGGTGCTGTTCAGTCTGGTCCTGACGAGCTTGACGGCTGCGCCGCCGGCGACCGCGTTCGCTCCGCGCCGTGACCCTGTCTGGGTGGCTGGTTCGCCGGTTGAGTGGACGCGCCCGCCCGTGCGCCGGCCCGAGGTGGCGGCCGCGCCGTCCACGCCGCGGGACCGGCGACCACAGCGCCGGTCGACGGTCGTCGGCACGCCGAGTCGGACGGCGCACCGTCCGCTGGTGCCGATGCGGATTCCGGCGCTCCACCCGACGACGCCCACCCCGCCGGTGCTCGCGTGTGAGGGGCGGCCAGGTGATGAGCTGACGGTGTCGGTGCCGATGGTCGAGGTCTCCAAGTGCGTGGCGCAGAACTGGGTGCCGGTGTGCGAGATCGTGCCCGTGAACACGCCCCTTGCGACCTGCGAGCACGTGGGGGACCCTGCTTCTGCGGAGCCGGTGTTGCTACGTCCCGGCGCAGGGTGAGTCCGGGAGGTCGTCGGTGGGTGCTCGAGGCCGCGTGGCCGCGGTGGGGTTCGCGACCGGAATCGGCGCGGTCGTCGTCGCGTCCCCGGCGTACGCGGCGCTCACGCCGTCGACGGGCATCACGATCACGTGGACGTCGACGTCGCACACGGTCTGCGCCGACGGTTCGGCGACGGCCGCGTCGTTGACGGTGTGGACGTTCACGATCGTCGGCGCTCGCTCGGACGGGTCACCGATCGCCGTGCCGGTTCCGCCGGCCACGGGTGCGGTGTTCCATGACTGCGAAGTGATCTACAAGAAGGGCGCCGACGGCGGGAACTACACGGCGACGCTGACCGCGACCCCGGCGGCGGCGCAGGTGAGCGGCGTCGCCGCGGCGGACGGTACGTGGGCCTTCGGCGCCGACCGCTACATCTCGCTCAGCGACGAGCCGTAGACCCGCGAGAGCGGATATCACAGCCGGCCAACCTGATCATCATGCGGGACTCCGACCGTCACACTCGCCGCCGGATTTCGCACTCCCTAGGTGGCACGCCGATCCCCCCGCAGCCCGCGTGCCCCCAGCGGAGGCGGTGGCGCGTGCCCGACGAGCAACCCGACGACGATCCGGCGGTGGCGCTCGCCCGGTCGGTTCGCGCGGCAGCAGCGCGGGTCGAATCCACCCACGCGGGCGTCGCGGCGGCGCACGACGACGTCGCGGCCGCGTACCGGGAGCTGATGCGCACCGTGCAAGCGGCCCCGTCGCTCGTTGCTGCCGACGCGCTGCGCGCCGCGTTCGCCGACGCCGTGGACGACACCGACCTGGCAATCCTGCGCGCGCTGGACAACGGGGTGGCCCGGGAACGGATCGCGCGTACCGTGGGGATCACCCGCAGCGCGGTGGACCAGCGCCTGCCGAGACTGCACGCGATCGCCGGCACCAAGACACTGTTCCAGCTCGGCCGCGCCGCGTTCGCGCTGGGCTGGCTCACCGACCCGGTCGCCCCGAGCACCCCGCCGCCACCGCTCCGGGCCGCGCCGTAGCTCATCGAACCGGGCGGCGGGCCGGCGGGGCCACCGGGCGCAAAAAATGTTGCCGCGGCGACCGTCACAGTCGCCCGCGTACTACGCACTCCTTTGGTGGCGGGAGGTTTCGGTGCGGGGGCGCGCCCTACCGGGCGACGACCGGCCTCCCGCCGACGTCTCGTCACGGCGCGACGCGCCGCGGCGGGTCACCGAGGGGTGCGCACGGTTCATCCGGCCGGCCCCGAGAAACGAGAGAACGGGGTTGGCTCCATGAGGATGCATCTCGCGCTGGCGGCGCTCGTCGTCGGCAGTGTGCTGGCGGCGCCGGCGACGGCGGAAACCACCGCGGCGGCCAGTGGCGGCGCGCCGAGTGCTGACAAGGTCGTGCGCATGGCCGCTGGAGACGTGGTCGCCGTCGGCGCCCCGGGGGGGAGCGGCTACGACGTCCTCGTGCCGGGGGCGACCGACGTCGGCGGCTGGGCGGTGGCGGCGCGGTTCACCGTCGCTGGCATCGACACCGCTGGATGGACCGGCGAGTCGTGCGTCACCGGCAGCGGGCGGTTCGCGGCCGTGACCTTCGCGCCGCGGGAGTTCGCCAACCGCCCGATCCTGCGGGACCGCGGCGCGTGGGGCGGCGTCGTCGACCTGACGAACGGCGCCCGATGGCTGCTGCCCCAGCGCGTCGCGTTGAAGTACCACACGCCCGGATGCGGCGTCGGGGACGACGTGGCCTTCCTGCGGCACCTCGGTACCGACCAGGCGCAGACCGAGGTGTTCGTCGTGGACGCCGCGGCGCGGCGGATCACCGGCACGTACAAGGTCGACGGGCAGCTCACGTCCGCCGTCCCCACCGGAGGGGGGATCGCGGCGTCGGGCGGGCGCAGCCTCGTGTCGGTCAACCCGGCCGGCGTCGTCAGCGTGCTCGCGCAGGCCGACGGCGACATCTTCGACGTCCACGCCGCCAGGAACGGCACCATCGACTACCTCGTGTCCGTGCCGGACTCGGTGGATCGGCCAGGACGCCTCACCGCGTACGCCGTCGACCGTGGCGGCGTCGTGATCCATCTCGCCGAAGCCAAGCCCGGCGAGCTGCGCATCGCGCTCGGTCGCGGCGGCGCCAACCGGCTCGTCGGCGACCCTATCGAGGTCGACCCGCGCGTCCCTGACCACGTCGACCCGCGCGTCGAGGTGGTGCGTACGTCAACGCTGCCGGAGGCCGTATCCCTCGACGGGTCGGCGCTCGTCGACGCCGTCGTGTCCAAGGTGCCGTCCCAGGCGCCCGACCCCGAGGCCGCGGGGGACGACGCCGAGACGCTCGTCACGAGTCACGACCCGCGCAGCAACGAACAGACGCAGGAGGCGCCAGTCCGGCGCGAGGCGTTCGTGACGACGGACCAGCCGCCAGCCTCGACGTCAGGTGGCACGGCGTTGCAGCCGCCGAAGTGCGCCGTGCCGCGCAACGACGCCAACGTGCAGGTCATGCAGCCCACCGGCGCGCAGGTCGAGTGGGCCGCCAATCGGGCCGTTCGCGGCGAGCTGACCACCCCGCGCCCGCCCAACTGGAACAACAACAGCCAGCCCGCGTACAGCCCACAGGGCGCGTTCCCGCCGGTCGCGCTGGCGGGCGGTGGACGCATTCCGGTGCAGGTCGTGCTCGGCATCGCCGCGCAGGAGGCCAACCTCAAGGAGGCCAGCTACCACGCGCTGCCCGGGCTCGCCGGAAACCCGCTGGTCGGCGACTACTACGGTGTCACCTACACGAGCACCGGCCAGATCGCCGCGATGGACTACAGCAAGGCGGACTGCGGCTACGGGGTGATGCAGGTGACCGACCACATGAGCGTCACCGACCCGTATTACAGCGCCGGGCAGAAGATGGTCATCGGCACCGACTACGCGGCGAATATCGCGGCCGGCATCAACGTGCTGGCGCAGAAGTGGAATCAGGCGCGGGCGCAGAACCTCATCGCCAACAACGGCAGCCCGGCCACGGTCGAGAACTGGTACTTCGCCATCTGGGGCTACAACAGCGGGATCAACCCACCTTCGGGCGGCAATCCCTACGGGGTGGGCTGGACCAACAACCCGGCCAACCGTGACTACGCGCCTGACCGGCCGCACTTCCTGCGCACGACGTACGAGGACGCCGCGCACCCCTCGAGGTGGCCGTATCAGGAGCGCGTGCTGGGCTGGGCCGAGTCCGCGCAGCTCGACTACACCGGCAAGCCCGCCTACACCGCCCTCGACGACTGGCTCAACATCCCGTCGCCCTACACGTTCTGCGTCATGGCGGTCAACGAGTGCGACCCGAACTATGTCAACACCACGGACGTGACCAAGAGCTACTGCACGCGCGCCGACCGCAAGTGCTGGTGGCACGGGCCCAAGAGCTGGCTGAGTTCGTCGTCGCCCGGCCGGCCCGAGAACCCGTCGGCCTACCAGCAGGGCGCGCCCGAGCCGACCGCGACCAACCCGCACCCGCCGTCCTGCGCCAGCAACGAGTCGCCGACGACGGCGCCGGACATGCCGGTCCTCCCAGCGGGGGCGGTCGTCGTCGACGACGTGCCCAGCAGCAGCGCCAACATCGTCGGCTGCCCGCCGATGCAGTCCGGCGGCACGTTCGACCTGTCGGTCGGGACGGACGCGGCCGGCTATCCCCTCGCCGACGCGGACTTCCACCAGATCGGCGGCGGGGCACGCGGGCACTTCTGGTTCGCGCACACCACCGACCCGGCGCGGACGTCCAACATCGTCACCGGAACGTGGCGACCGCCAGCCAGCCTGGTCGGCTGGGCGCGTGTGCTCGTCCACATCCCGGACCACGGCGCCGACACGTTCCAAGCCAACTACTCCATCGACACCGGGTTGAAGAAGATGCACCGCGTGGTCAACCAGCGGTGGAATCAGAACATGTGGGTCGACCTCGGCGCGTTCAACCTCGGCCCCAACGCGTCGGTGACGCTGACCAACGCGACCTACAGCGACTACAAGATCGACGACCCGGTGTCGATCGCGTGGGACGCCGTGGCGTTCCTGCCGACCGTGAAGCCGGCGGTGTCCTACGTCGCGTTCGGCGACTCGTTCTCCGCCGGTGAGGGCGTGGAGCCGTACTACCGCAACAGCGACGTAGGCCGGTACACGCCGAAGCGGGTCAACGCCTGCCACCGCTCCCCGCAGGCGTACGCGGTGAAGGAGTTCCAGGCGCTGCGGCTGCGCCACCCGGGCACGTCGGAGCTGCATTTCGTCGCGTGCAGCGGCGCGGTGATGGACGACATGTCGGGGTCCGGCGTACAGCACGGGGAGGTGCCGCAGCTCGAGCAGGGCTGGCTGGACGAGAACACCACCCACGTCAGCCTGACTATCGGGGGCAACGACGCCGGCTTCGCCGACGTGCTCACCGGTTGCATCCTCACGTTGAGCGACTGTGTCGATCCTGACTTCCACCTGACCCGGCACAACCGGGTCGACCCCGCGCCGCTAGTCCAGTACGAGCCGGAGCTGATCCGGTCGCTGCAACCGGCCATGACCGCGCTGTTGCGCAGGATCCGACAGCTCGCCCCCAACGCCACCATCACCTACGTCGGCTATCCGCAGCTTGTCGACACGGACCTGCCACGGTGGGGGGCGGCGTGCACCGAGCTGTTCACGCTCGGGCTGACGCAGGCCGACGTGAACTGGTTCGCTGACATGGTGGACCTTGCCTCCCGCGTGCAGCAGGCGGCGGCGAGTGATGCGGGAGTCCGATGGGTCGACGCGCGGCCTGCCTTCCGCACGCATGAAGCGTGCTCCACGCCTGGTACCGAATGGATCAACGCGGTCATCGAGTACTCGGGCTCCGGCAGTGGCTTCAACATGCCCGGCTCAGGGTCGTTCCACCCCAAGGCCAGGGGCCAGGCGGCCTACGCCACCGCGCTGGACCCGGCTTTCCCGTGAACCGACGCGTCGCTGCCGCTACCAGCGTGTTTCTCACGCTGGTCGGCGGCGGCTGCGCCGGCCACGTCAGAAGGCCGGTGGCGGCGCCCGACCCGGACGATCAGAAGGTGGCGCTGCTCGACCGGGATCCGTTGCTCCTCGCGGCCGTCAGCGGCGCCACCGCGGCGCCGATGTCGGTCAGCGGTGGCCACGGTGGCACCAACCCGACCCCGGTGTACGCCTTCCGCACGTGGACCTTCGCCGCCGGTCAGGCCGACGACGCGGCGTTCGCCGACGCGATCCGCCGGGCGGCCACTGCGGGCGCCCGGCTGGACGACGTGACCTGCGGTGGACGCACGTTCATCGCCGCCGGGTTCAAGGCGGTCGGCCCCTACGTGGGACGCCTCACCGTGTCCGTGTCCCGCGAGGGAGGTCCGGCGCCGGTCCTGCGCGTGTCGCTGTCGGTGAAGGGCGGCGACGACACGCCGCGCCTGCCCTTCCCGTCCGCGACGCACCACGTCGACGCGGGCTGCCCGCGCGGCGTGCGCGCCGCCGCCGGCTCGCACGCCTGACGTTGCCGTCCCACCTCCACGTCCCTTACTCCGTCCTCTTGAGAGGTGCGCCGTGTCCCTGTTCAGCCTCCGCAGCCGTGGGTTCCGCAGCTGCGTCACCCTCAGCGCCGCTGCGGGCGTGCTCCTGTCGGGGATGGTCGCGCCCGTCGCGGCCGTCCCGCCCGCCTCGGTGGCCGCCGGGTTCACCACCTATGAGGTCACACCGGGCTACCTGCCGCCCGGCTACGTGTACCTCAACGTCGAAGACGTGGACGTCCCGACGCTCACCGGCGCCACGGTGCGCCTGCACACGACGCGCTACGTCAACCGCGACGTGCCGGGCCGGGCGGACGTCCTGTACTTCAGCGTCGCGCACGGCGGCGAGCTGGTGCTGGACCCGGACCAGTCGACGGTCGTGCGCACCATCGGCGACCTGTCGGGCCTCTACACCAACACCGGCGCCGTGCGGGAGTTCAGCTACCTGCCGTCGACCGGGACGAGCGGCGACATCGTCAGCATCGGCGCGCTCGGCTCCGTGCCGGAGACGGAGCTGACGCATGTGATCCTGGAGACCGTCCTCACCGTCGTCGATGCGGCGCCGGACCTCGGCCTCCGAAACGACCCGGGCGGCGGGTCCGGCGGGTGCACCAGCCAGTGTCCGGCCGCAACCAACATGAAGGGCACGAACAAGTACACCGACGACTGGTCCGGCGACGGCCCCAACCGCACGATCCGCGACGGGTCGCGCGGCAACGACGTGGCGTTGTGGCAGGCGGTGCTGTGGGCTGAGTGCCTCGACCGGGGCGGGCAGTACCCGTGCTACAGCGCCTGCCACGTTGACGGCGTGTTCGGTGCCGAAACCAAGCAGTACACCTGGAACTTCCAGGCCGACTACATCGTCTACGACCACAACGGCGACTGGTCCTACGCCGACGGCATCGTCGGACCGACGACGTGGAGCTACGCCGACGACCACATCCTCGCGACGTCGCGGGGCCTGGTGTACCAGGGCTCGTCCCATACCGTCGCGCTCGTGCGCCAGAAGGCGACGCCGTACGACTACAACTGGCGGTGGGCGACCAGCGACCTGCGCTATACCGGCTACACCGGCATCGACGTCAAACGCCCGGCCGGCTGCTAGCCGCGCGGGGCGACCGCGAAGGGGCCCGACAAGTTCCAGCATCATGTCCACCAACGGCGGCTGCGGCTCGTCTACACGGGTGTGACCATGACTGCCGGGGCCACCCGGCCGGGGAGGGCGATGCGCGACGAACGGGCGTTCGTGGAGTACGTCCGCGGCGACGCCGCACGGTTGACGCGGGTCGCCTACCTGCTCGTCGGCAACGACGCCGACGCGCAGGACCTCGTCCAGCTCTGCCTCCTACGCGTGGCCCGGCGCTGGAACCGCATCGACACGTCGCCGCACGCCTACGCGCGCCAGGTGCTTGCCCGGCTGGCGACCGACCGGTGGCGCGCGCGGCGCTTCCGGCCGGCCGACGTGCCGTTGGACGCTGCGCATCACCTGCCTGCGGCCGACGCTTTCGGCGCCAGCGACCTGCGGCACACGCTGCTCGGCGGTCTGCGGCTGCTGCCGACCCGGCAGCGCGCTGTGCTGGTCCTGCGCTACTTCGAGCAGTTGTCCGAGGCCGAGACGGCCGAAGCACTCGGCCTCAGCGCCGGCACCGTCAAGACGCACACCGCGCGCGGGTTGGATCGCCTGCGGCGCCTCCTGCTGCACGCCTCCGAAGGGACGACGCCGTGACTCACCTCGACCGCACCGCCACCGCCGCCGTGCTCGCCGACGCGATGGAGGCCGGCACGACCGGCATCACCGCGCCGCCCGACCTGGCGCAGCACGTCCTAGCAAGGCGGCGTCGGCACGACCGGCTCGCTGTCGGTGCCGTCGCCGCCGCCGTGTTCGGCACCGTGGTGGCGACGGCCGTGGTCGTCGTCGGCGGCCTGACCCCGCGCCCGGCGCGGCCCGCGCGACCGGCCGCCGCGTCGGCCACCCCGTCGGCGACTCCGTCCGAGTCGGCCGCCACCGGCCGGCACTCGCAGTTCGACGTGACGGCGCTGCCGGCGGGCTACCGCTTCGCGCACGGCACCACCGACCCCTTCCTCGACCCGGCGAACCCGCAGGCGGTTAGTGAGCGCGTGTCCTTCCAGCGCGGCGACCGGGCGCTGATCACCCTCGAGACGTTGACCGGCAGCGACCACGCCATGACCCGCGCCGACCTAGCCGATCAGGAGGGCGTCGAGGTGGTGCAGCTCGCCGGCCGGACGATGTTCCACTTCGACACCGGCTCGGACCGCAACGGCCTCAACGTCTACGAGTGGACCGAGGAGGTCGGGTTGGACGTCGTGGTCGACGGCCGCGGGGGCGCGACTGATGCTGAGCTGCGAGCGTTCATCGCCGGTCTGCGCCGACGCGGCACGGCCGCCACCTCGCAGCCTTGACGCACCCTGGCGCGTAGCGCGGCGAGTAACACCTCGAGCCGGTTAGCGGAACACAGGTGTCGGATATCTGACAGTCCCGCGCGCGGGAACTGGCCCACTATCGACGCCAGGTGCAGAGGTGTGATCGGGGGCGCTCGTGGACAGCGACGCGCGATGGGTAGAAGCGGACCGGCACCGGGTCGCGCTCGTGCGCTACCTGCGGAAGCGAACCGAGCTGCGCGAGGACGCCGAAGACGCCGCCGCCGAGGCGATCGCCCGCGCCGGCCGGACGCCGCTCGACGACGAGGCGCACCTACAGGCGTGGCTCTACCGAACCGGGCGGCACCGCTGCATCGACCAACACCGCCGGCGCCGCACCCCGGCGGAACTCGCCGCCGCACTCGCGCCGACCACCACGGCAAGCGCCGAAGAGATCGTGCTCGAACACGAACTGACAGCGCAGGTCCGCCACGCCGTCGCCGAACTGCCGCCCGGGCAACGAGCCGTCGTCCTCGCCTACGGCGACGGGGAGACAGTGCGGACGATCGCCGCGCGCACCGGGCGGACCGCCAAAGCCGTCGAACGCCAACTCGCCCGCGGCCTCGCCGCTGTCCGGGCTACGGTCACCGCAGGGGCCGCCGCCGTACTCGCCGCGCTCCCGCGATGCCGGCGCCTCGCCGCGGCGGACCCGGCGATTGCCGCGCTGCCCGCCAGCATGGTCGTCGTCGTGGTCGCCGGGGTACTCGCCCCGGCGCCCCCTCACGCTCGGCCGGCGGTCTCAGCCGCCACCGTCACCATGTCCGCGCCAGGACACCCTCGACCCGCTACGCCGACCAGTCGCGTTGCCGGAACGTCGAGGCGCGCGGAGCCGCATCGCATCGCAACCGCGTCGCGCGTCCCGGAAGCCCCACCGCCGACCGCATCCCGGCCGCCCGCGATCGCCGTGCCGGCGCCCGGCCACGACATCACGGTCACACCCGGCACGGTCAACCGCGACGAGGGTGACGGGTTCGTCGCGGACGCAATCGCCTGCATCCGCCACGGCGTCGACCTCACTCCGCAACGCATCAGCTGTCGGCCCGACTAGCCACGACTCGCGCGGACCAGATTGTCGAGTTAGCCTAAATCTGGGCGAACGACCGCAGAGTGGCTCCGGCTCTCCGGAGTCATCTGAGTGCCGCCAGGATCCCGAGTCGCCCCGGTGACTGCGGCGAAAGGATGGGCGCATGTCTGGCCACGACACCCCACCGAACTACCCGCTGGTTCCCCCGCTGTCCGCCATCGTGGAGAGCGGGCAGCACTGGCAGGAGGAGAACCGGCGCCGGAGCGACGCGCTCTACCGGCTCAACCAGGACCTGACGGCCGAGCAGCGTCGTCAGATGGAGCAAACTCAGCAGCGTCGGTAACGGACAACAGGAAGGCCCGAGAACATGGTTCTCGGGCCTTCCTGTTGCACGGGGGCGTCTTCGTGACGTCGCCACTCGATCCTTGGACATCCCTTGCCCTGGGTCGGGGGGCCTGAGATATTCCGCTGACGGAGCGGCGCCGCGGTCAGGCCGCGGAGCTACCGGAGTCCTGACCTCTGGCTGTTGTGCGGCTATTCAGCCCGCACGCGCCGCTTCTGCTTGGAGTCCCCCATGACGAGCTACAGCGTCCTACCGGGTGGCCGTGGTCACACGATCATCGCGACTTGGCCCGACACCTCCGGCGATCGCAGTGCCAAGGTGACCACGATTGAGGAAGACTCGGCCGCTGAGTCCCTTGCCTACGAGCTCACCCGGTTGAGCGAGAGCGCCTGGGACGTGGCCTTCTGGCTCGACAATGGCCATGACATCGTCGCCTCCACCGTGGACCGACTGATCACCCAGTTGGTCGGCACCACGGTCGTAGAGCCGGTGCGGGTGGACGGAGAGAGTCGGCACCGAGAGACGTGGAGCTTCGCGGAGTTCGACGAGGTGCTCAACGACGAGCTGTCCTGGCTGCTCAACAGCCTGACGAGACCGCAGCGGCTCGCCGTGGCGCAGGAGCTCCAGGCCGAACAAGCCGGACGGGACGAACTTCGGGCGCTTACCCGAGACAGCGTCGGCTCGGACGAGCCCTCGGCGCAGTCCCGGGCCTGGCAGGGCGGCGAGATAACGCGCGTCTTCGGTAACGGCCGTGGAGGCCGGCTCCCCGAATCAGCAGCCGACTGGATCACCCTGATGTTCGGCTACGACGTGACGTTCCACGGGCGTCTCGCCGCCCGCCGACACATCCTCCGCCTCGAGCAGCTGTCCGCGGCGTGTCTCGCGGTGGGCGGGCGAGGCGGACCCGAGCTAGACCCGCCGCAGGCGCATCTCGTCATGCCCCGGGACAAGACGCACAAGTACCACGGCGGCATCTACTACGTGGGCCCGCTGTCTCGTGACAAGCATCGCGACCCACACGGCCCGATGGAGGTTCGCCACTCCGGCGCGGACGTTCTCACCGGCACGACCGTTATTGGCGAGCTCGACCCGAGCGACGACGACGGCTTCGAGCGACTTCTGGGCCCCTGGACACGCGCGATCCCATTCCGTTTCTGACGGCGGTCTTACAGCCGCGGATCAGCCCCACTGCCCAACAGGGTCTGGGCGAGACTGCCAGCGATACACCACTGGGCAGCGACCAGCCGCGAAAAAAGTTGCGGCGGGCGCGGGGGCTGGGGGCTTCTCGTGCGTGTCCCTAGTGAGAGGCACGACACGGACCCCGCGCCGTGACCGCTCCGACGCCAACCGAACACGGGGGCGCCGTAGCCGCTGGACCATCCGGCCGGCGGCTCGGGACAGGCCCGGCACACGACTGCCGGAGCCGCAGCACAAGGAGCCGTCATGCGACTCAGCACCCGCACCGCCACCCTGCTCGCCACCGCCGCCGTGACCGCGGCGCCGATGGTCGCGCACGCCAGCCCCACGACGGACGCCCGGATCGTCGGCGTCGGCGTCGGCTCCACCTACCAGGTCGAAGGCGTGTCGTCGCCGACGGTGGCCGCGCAGCAGTACGCCGCGACGCACCTGGGCACGATCGTCGTCGACGTGAGTCTCGCTGGCGGCCAGGTCGCGATCACGAACGTGTCCGACCAGTCGCGCACGTTCAGCAGCACCCTCTTCGCCACGGTGATCGTCAGCCCGGGGGCGACGGTGACCGTCACCGTGACGGCGTCGGCTGGCGCCTGCGCGGCCGTGACCGCCAGCGGTTCGTCGGTGCAGGTGTGCGTGATCTAGCCGCTGGACCGGTCGGGGGCTCCACCGTCGCGCCGGGTGGAGCCCCCGATTCAGCGTGTCTCCGCTAGGGGCAGGGGTAGGTGATCTCCGGGGTGCTGACCGAGTATTGGTCGACGCCGACGGTGGTCGAGTGGATGGTGCACCAGGCGGCCTCGGGCCGCGCGGGTGCTCGGCCGCCGGTGGCGGCGATGCCGGTGATCGCGGCAGCGATCGTGGCGGCGGTGAGGATGCGGCGGGGTGCGGGCATGGCGGTACTCCTTCGGGGGTGGCCTCCGCGGGGAGGCGGGCGGGGTGAACGGCCGCGGCCCGCCGGGTGCGGACGCAGCGCAGCGGCGCACGGCCTGGGAGCGGCGGTACGGTCGGTGCCGGTGGGGTGGCGCGAGTTAGGTGAGGTGGAGGTAGTTGTCGTACTTGCCGTCGGTGTCGGCGGGGTCGTAGCCGGCGGAGGTCTGCAGAACGAGGACCCGGCCGTCGCCGGAGGTGGAGACACCGCCCATTCGCGGCGCGGCGGTGGCGGGGCCGGCGAGGTTGATGCTGGTCGACGGGAGCGGCAGGTCAGGGGTGATGCGGGTGACGGCGCCGTCGGCGTGGTCCCACCGGTACACGCTGGCCTCACCGGACGGGGCGTTCGGCTCGGCGGCGGTGTCGTAGGTGGCCGTGTAGTAGACGTGCTGGCAGTCCGCGGTCACCGCCGCGTGTTCGAAGCTGTAGCTGACCTGCGGGGTGGCGCCCTGCACCCGCACCGTCACGCCGGTGGCGCGGTCGCGGAGGAACACCCGCTCGTTGTTGGTGCCGGAGGCGACTAACACGACGCAGGCTCCGCCGGCGCCGAGGGTGACGTCGTGGAACCGGTCGGCGTACAGCTGCCCGCAGGTGTCGCCGAGCGGGTCGAGGCTGCCGGTGAGCAGCGTCGTCGAGCCGGTATCGAGGTCGCGGAGGAACAGGTCGGGGCTGCAACTCGGGTTGGTGCGGGGGTCGTCGTCAGTGAGCGGCTCAGTGGACGCGAACACGACGTAGCGGCCGTCGTCACTGAGTTGAAGGTCGAGTGCGCCGGTGAAGGCGACGTGCTCGGCGATGGTGAACTCGGCGCGGGTGGCGACGCGGTGCCCGATCAGCGTGCAGTCCCCGGCGGCCGTGCAGGCGGTGTAAACGACGAGCGACGCGTCGGCGTTCATCGCCGCACTCCACACGGCGCGGTCGCGGGTGCGGCCGGGCCGCCCGGAGATCATGGCGGTGTGGTGGCGGAGCCGGTCGCGGAGGAACACGTCGCGCTGACCGTTCGTGTCGCCGGGCACGAGGTCGCTCGCGTAGGAATCGAACAGCACGTAACGGCCGGTGGCGCTCACGGCGAACGGGTAGGAGATGCCGTTGGGGTAGCGGCCGTTGACGGTGCTGACGACTTCGGTGCGGCCGGTGCGCCGATCGCGGAGCAGCACCTGGGGGAAGTTCGCGTCGACTGACGCTGACCACGTGACCACGGTGCCGTCCCGGCTCACGATGCCGGCGCCGACGGAGAGCTTCGCGTCGCCAGTGATCATCCGCGGGTCGGTGAGCCAGCTCCACTCCGGCGCGGCCGCGGCGGGGCGCAGCGCGGTCGGGGCGAGGAGCAGCGCCGCGCCGAGGAGCGTGCGCAGCAGGCGGGGGCGGGGGCTCATCGGGCGCTCCGGGGCGTGTCGAGGACGGGCAGGGGTCGGGGCAGCAGCGGGGTGGTGTCGTCGTCGTGGAACCGGGCGATGAATGCGTCTCCGTCCGGGTTGGGCACCGGCCGGGGCGCGTCGCGGGTCGGGAAGTCCGTCGAGTTGCCGCCGACGCGGCCGGACAGGATCGGGTCACCGGAGCGGGGGTCGAGGGTTAGACCGACCATGCTGTCCTCCTCGCCGAGGCCGCCGAAGTAGGTGGAGTAGCGGAGCTGCCGCAGGTCCCCGGTAAGCACGGTGAGGGTGTAGTCGTAGCCGCCGGCGTTACTGGCCTGCACCGGCCGGCGCGTCGGGTAGTCCCCCGAGTTGCTGATGCCGGCGACGGTGACCCGCCCGCTCCCGTCGACGGCAATCCGGGCAGGTGAGTCGCCGTGGCTGCCGCCGAGGAAGGTGGAGGCGAGGATGCGGGTGCCGGCGGGGTCGAGGACGGTGACGAACCCGTCCGGCTCGATCCGCCCGCCACCATCGATAGTGCCGCCGCCGTAGCGGAGCTGCACCACCCCGGGAGTGACCGGGAAGTCGCGGGCTTCCGTCTCGCCCGCGACGTACACCCGGCCGCGCTGGTCGACGGTGACCGCGCGGGCGCGGCTCCAGTTGTCGAGGAACCGTGGGTCGCTGTCGTCCCCGTCGACCCCGCCCAGGTAGTAGACCCAGCGAATCGCGCGGGCGTGCGGCGTCAACGCCGCGACGTACGCCAAGTCCTGCAAGCCGATGAGGGCGGTGCGCGGCAGCTGGCAGGTCGCGGCGGCGTTGCGCCGCACCTGACGGGCCGGCAGGTCGCAGGTGTTGGTGCCGCCGGCGACGTAGACACTGCCGTCGCGACCCAACGCCACCGACCACGCGTCGTCGGGGCCGTTACCGCCGAGGAAGGTGCTCGATACGACCGCACCGGCGGGGTGAACACGGTCAGCACGCTCTCCCCGAAGCCGCCGTACACCGCGTCGACCGGGTGGCGCAGCGGGAAGTCGGCCCCGTCGGTGTACCCGGCCGCGTAAGTGGTGCCATCCGGCGCGACGGCGATGGCGCGGAGCTCGTCCCATCCGCTCGCGGCGCCGAGGAACGTCGAGTAATGCAACGTCGCACCCCCGGGGTCGAGGGCGAACACGAACCCGTCCATCGGGTTGCTGCGGTCCCGCAGCCGCGGCTGGGCGGCGCGCACCACCGGGAAGTTCCGAGACGTCGTGGCCCCGACGACGTGGATCAGCCCGGCCCGGTCCAATGCAATCGAGGTGGCGATGTCATAGGACGTGTTGCCGCCGATGATGGTGAGGAACACCAGCCGGCCCGCCGCGTCAAGTTTCACCACCGCCACGTCCTGGTCGAGTGGCCACACGGATGACGGGACGGCCGCCGCGACGTCGTCGACGTCGGCGAGGCCCAGGGCGAGGCCGGCGAGGTAGGTATTGCCGGCGCTGTCGGCGGCGACGGCGGGCGCCGTGCCCAGCCAGCTCGTCGCGCCGTCGCCGACGAACCGGGAGTAGACCAGCTCCGGGTCGATGACCAGCGGCCGGTGCCGGTCGAACCCGCCGACCGTGAAGCCCAGCGCGCCGTTCGGCTCGAGGCGGTAGCGCACCGGCACGGGTCGGCGCAGTCCCGTCATGGTCTGCCACGCCACCGGCGCCCGCTCCACCACCTGCTGCCCGGCGACGTCGACCGCCAGGTCGCCGCCGTCGGTGATGCGGATTCGCGTTGAATCCGGGTACCGCCAGCGGATCACCGCGGGGTCAGCCCCGGGAGCAACCGTGTAGGTGCCCTTCAACCCCCCGCCGGCGCCGGCGTCGTAGCGCAGCTCCACACCCGGGTACAGGTCCCGGTACACCACCGCGGCGAACGTCCGGACCCCGGTGCGCCAGCCGGCCGGGTCGTTGCCGTGCAGGTAGTTCACCACCCCCGGCAGCCGCCCCGTCCCCTCGAGAACCCGGGTCGAGGCGCCAGCGAAACGCACCCGCACCGGCCGCACCGACACCCGCCGAGTCGCGGACGCGGCTGCGGAGAACGAGCGCAGCTGCCGCCGCCCAAGCGAATCAGCCAGCCGCGGGACGACCGGGGTCGGCACCGGCGCGACTGCGAACCCGTCTGCGGTAAGCAGAGCGACACCACCGCGGGTACGGGCCACGAACCGCACCGCGCGGTCCGCGACCTGGCCGCGGTTCTCCTCGAACGCCACCGGCAACCGATGCGCAGCGCTGGCCGCGGCTGGGGCCGCGGCGCGCGCCAACGCAGATGCGGTGGCGGCGTGGCCCGCGGCAGCGATCGGCGGCGCGGTGACGGCCAGGGCCGCGGCCGCCGCCACCCACCGTCCTCGGGACTTGCTGCCCATGCCGCCCCCACCCGAAATCGCTGGAATACGTGGGCGTGATGATTCGCATTCGGTCGTACATTTCCTAGGCACCAGCGTAGAAATGTTGGGCAAATGCACACAGTGGAAATCGTGAGGCGGGTGATGCGGTGTGGGCGCTGCGGTAAGACGGAGCGGCGACGAAAGGGACCCGGTGCTCGAACCGCTCGGCGTGACTGACGTCGACGAAGCCGTCTACGAGCAGGTGCTCGCCGCGGGCGCAACAACGGAAGCTGACCTCACCCGCTTGACAGGGCTCGACGCGGCGGCCGTGGCCGATGCCTTAGCGCACCTCCAGCGATTCGGCCTGGTTAGTCGGCTCGCCACGTTGGAGCAGACTGTGGTCGCGCTACCTCCCGCGTTGGCGATCGAGGCGCTGGCGTTCCGCCGGTACCGGGAGGTCGACGAAGCTCGCGCCGCATCCGAGCGGTATGCCCGGCTCCACCAGCAGCGCCGCCCCGGCGACGCCACCACCGGCTACGTCGAGGTCATTCACGGCACCGCGGCCATGCTCCAGCAGTCGATCCAGCTCCAGCTCGGCGCCCGCGAGCAGCTGCGTGTGTTCGACCGAGCTCCCTACTCGCGCGTGAAGAGCTCGGTCGAGGAGACGACGCTGCTGGCCAGGGGTGTTCGCTGCCGCGCCCTCTACGACCCGGGCGGGGAGTCTGGCCGATGGACACTCGACGTCGCCGCCGGCGAGGAAGCCCGCTTGGCCACGGCTGAATTGCCGATGAAGCTCGCCATCGCCGACGACGCCTTGGCGCTTATCCCGCTCCTCGATGATGCCTATGTCCACGAGCCGACAGCTCTCGTCGTGCGCCCCTCGAATCTGCTGACCGCGCTGATCGTCCTGTTCGAAGACCACTGGCGGCGAGCGGCCCCGATTCGCGTCGACGGCACGGTCGACACGGACACCGAGGCCGATCTCCCCATCGACGTCGGGTTGATCGCGTCGCTGCTCCTCGCTGGGTTCACCAGCGATGCGATCGCGCGCCAACTCGGCGTCACCCGGCGCACGCTGCACAACCACATCGACGCCGCGAAAGCCACCCTCGGCGTCGACAACAAGTACCAGCTCGTGCTGCGCGCCAAGGAGCTTGGCCTGCTCGACTGACCGCGCGCATCAACGAGGATGCCGGTGCACCTAGGCGGGTGGATTCGGGGCGAAGGCGAGCCTGACGCACTCCATGATGGCCTCGGCTGCGGCGCCAGGCGGCTGTTCTTCCGGGTCGCCGTGTCGGGCGATGCACAGCGCAATCGACGTGGTTGTGAGGTCGTACGAGGCGTCGGCCATCGCCCACAGCAGGTACGCAAGTCGCCGCGCGACCGCTTCGGGGTCACCGTCGCCGAGGACGTCGCGGACGACTTCGGCGGTTTGCGCGTTCCAAATCGCGTGCGCCGACGGGGTTGGGGTGGCGGTGTCGTCGCCCTCAGCCGAGGTCGCGAAACGAGCCGTGACCAGCGCCCGTGCGGCCGCAATGGCGGCATCGGCATCCGGGCTTTGCGCGTCGATTGTCACATTGACCATGCTCATTCCTCATTCGCTGCTGGCCTGGCCGCGATGGCGGCGTTAGCAGGCTCGTCGAGCCGCGCGGTCAGCCGAAGCCGCGGCGCGACCTCCGCCGGGGCACCTACCGCGCCGCACAGCATCTCGCGCACGGCGGCGAGCACCGCCGGAAGATCGGCGGCAACGGCGACTTCGGCGCGCAATCCGTGCACGGTCGCCAGCCAGCGTCCGTCCTCATCAACCGTCACCCGGACGTCGTACGGGAGCACGCAGAACATGTACCAGTCGTCGGCGGCGAGCCAGGAACGCAGCCCAGCGAACTCGTCGTTGTAGCGGGGCTCGTTGTCCTCCAGCCAGCCGCGCAGCGCATCCACGCCCACGATGAAGTGGTTCTCATCCGCCGCGTAGTCGAACAACGAGAACTCGCCCAACCCGACAGCGGTCACGTTGAAAAGCGACCGACCGAACGAGCCGAACGACCACAGCAGACCGAGGCGCCCACCGGAAGTGTCGATGTCGACGTGCCAGCCGGGCCGGCCAGCAAGCAGGTCACCAAGTTCGAGCCACCACTCGACCTGGTCAAAGCCGTAGAGCTTCTCGACCCACGCCCAGTACAGCGGAGAGCCGATATCGAAGCCGATCTCGACATCGTTCGACGGCCGACGTCCGCGCTGCTCATCGTCCACCTGCGCGCCCTCCTCTGGAGTCGACTCGCGTTCGCCCACGATGTTCTCCGGTGACACATATCGTGCCGCGGCGGTGCGGGATGCTCCCGTCATGACCGGCGGCGCACACAGCGGGCTTCCGAGCCGTGCGTTGCGCCGGGCGGCGCGGCGTCGCGCGAACCGCGGCGGCTCGTTGCCGCCGGCTGCCGCGCTGCCGCTGCTGCCGATGGTGCCGTCGCGCGAGCGGGGCGCGCTCGCGGCGCTGCTCATCAACCGGGCGGTGTGGGTCCACGAGCGGATCGCGGCCGCCGAGCAGGCGTCGGTGCGCCTCGACGAGGACACGCTGACCCAGGACCTGCTGCTCGACATGCGGCTGGCGTACCCGGCGCTGCGGGTCATCCCGTTCAACCGCCGCGAGGAAGGGCGCAACGGCGCGGACTGGGAGTGGTGGATCGAAGGCCGCCGCCACTGGTTCGGCTTCCGCGTGCAGGCGAAGCGACTCCATCCGGTCGCCGGCAGCGCCCACGGCTACGACTTCGCCTACCAGTCGCGGCGGGCGCCACGCCGGCAGATCGACCTGCTCATCGAGTCCAGCCGGATGCGGCAGATCCCGGCGATCTACGCCCTCTACAACGGTCCGCAACTCGACGTGCGTCACCTGCCGTGGCTCTGCGACGCGCTGCCGCCCATGCAGCGCCTCGCCGGTGTGACGACGATCGCCGCGCCGGTGGCCCGTGCCCTACTCGACAGCGGCCGGGCGAGCACCGTCACCGACGTGTGGACCCGGACCCGGCCGTGGTCCTGCCTCGCCACCTGTGACCCCGGCTTCGGCCTATGCCAGCGCCTCCCGTGGTGGCCGTGGCGGCCGGACTCACCTGTCTACCGGTACCTGCGGCGTCCCGGCGATGAGAACGACCCCGCGGTCCGCGCGGCCGGCTTCGTCTACGAGCTGCACCGGTACGCGCGGCGCGACGTCGACGACGCCGAGGACAGGGTCGCCCGGACCCGCCTGCTCGCGCTCGACCGGGACCTGGACGTGGAGGAGACCGCCGGCCGGCTTCGGTGGCTGTTCCCCGACCCGCCGCCGTACGTCACCCGCGCGCTCGACGCCGGCGTCGCCGCCGGTCTGCCCGACGATCCTGCGCAACCCGATCAGCTCGTCGTCATGCCCTACGCGCCAGCTGGCGGGTGAGCGAGCGAAGGGTCACGGGGTCGTCGCCGACGTCCTCCCGCCGGTCACGACGATCGTCAACCACCTCATCGCCGCCGTGCACGTCTACGGTCAGGTGCCCCGCGCCGGCGATGAAGGCGCGGCTGGCCGTGCCAGGGTGTGGCCGTGGAACCGGAGCGTTTCAGTGGACCGGCTGCGGTGCGCGGTGTCGTCCTGCCGGCGCGAGCCGCGTACCTCGTGAAGGTCGGGAGTCGTCACGGTGTCCGCCGGGCGGTGCGCGAAGCGTCGAGCCGCTGGGGCGGCGCGACCGAGCCGATCATTCCGGTCCGCGCGGGCGGCAAGCTTGATCCGCTGTGGCGGCAGATGCTGGCCGCGGCGAACGTGGACGGCTTGGTGAACGTCGACGCCGGCTCCGCTGGCGAGAAGCTCGGCGCTGCACTCGGGTACGAGGTGGTGCCGATCGAGCACATCGACGGCTGGGGTCCCACGGCGTCCTCGTTGCGCCCCTCGCACGTGGAGGGGTTCGAGCAGGCGCAGGCGCCGGTGATCGCGAGCAGTTCGGACGCGCCGCTGTGGGAGGCCATCGCGGCTGGCGATGTCACCGAGGAGCACTACGCGCAGTTGCGCGAGCTCGCTGGCGGGTCCTACCGGGCACGGCCGGATGGCGTCGCTCGCGCGCAGCTCCGCCGTGGCGACACTCTGCTGGACCGCACGCTGGTGCAGTTCGAGGAGCACACGGCGACGAACCTGCCACCGGCCGCGCCGGCGGTGGTCTGGGTGACGAGTCCGAATGGCGTCGTCGACTGCGTCGCGTTCTGGAACCTGCGCGCCCTACGGTCGCTGAGCTTCAGGTACGCGCCGATGCTGCTGCTCCCGGACCGGGACGTCCAGCACTGGATCGAGTTCCGTGAGCAGTTCCACTTCGTGCTCGCCCGCCCCGCCGAGTTCACCCCGGACGTGCTGCTGCTCGGAGCGAACGCGGCGAAGCGGACTGCGCTGGCGACGCTCCTGGGCCTCACCCGGACGACCGCTCAGGTGAAGTTCGGGCGGTCGATGCCGCCGCCACCGACCCGCACCGCACCGTTCACCTACCGCGACGACGTGCCGCCGTGGAGGCTGGTACTGAACCAGCGGGAGTACGGGCGCGCCACAACGACCGAGATGCACGTCCACCAGGGCCAGGCGTCGGTCCGCATCACCTCCCCGGTGACCTTCACCGGGCCGGGAGGGTACGTGCTCCTCCGGATCGCCAGCGACGCCTTCGACGGGTTACCGCGGCGGCCCGTGATCGCCGAGACCGTCCTCCGCAACGCCACCTGGATGCGTGACGCCCTCGAGGTCCGCACGTACACCCTCCGCGACTACAACCTCGCGCTGACGCAGCCGAGCCTCCCCGAGTGCGTCACCCGCATCCTCGCGCAACGCGCGACTACCCACCCGCTGTCGGACAAGGGCCGCCTCGGTGACGCGCTGCTGCGCCAGGTCGACCCCGCCGAGCTCCTCGCGCCGGGCGTGACCGAGGTGATCACCGCGCTGACGACGCCACGCGCACCGGCGCTGGAACGCGAACTCCGCCGCGCCCGGGAAGCCGGCCTCCCTGAGGACGACATCGTGGCGCTCGCCGCGACGTGGGGCGGCCGGCACGACCGCCGGTACCGGGGGGCCAGCGACATCGGGGGGGCCCACGCCGCGGCCGCCCTCGAGCGGCTCTGCCAGCTCGGCCTCGCTGAGCGAGGCGGGGAGACGAAGTGCACCCGCTGCGGGCTCGGCCACTTCGTGCCGCTCCCGTCCCTGGGTGCCCGCGCGGTCTGCCCAGGCTGTTTCGCCGACGCCACCTACACGACCACGACCGCAGGCCTGTCGGTTCGATACCGGCTCAACTCCTTCGTGGACCGCGCCAGCGATCAAGGGGTGATTCCGCACCTCCTCGTGATCGCTGCCCTGGCGACGACCCACCCGCACAC
Source organism: Mycobacteriales bacterium (assembly GCA_035714365.1). Taxonomy (GTDB): domain Bacteria; phylum Actinomycetota; class Actinomycetes; order BP-191; family BP-191; genus BP-191. The sequence goes on from DASTMB010000061.1 coordinate 91,037, forward strand.
GTACCTTCTCCCCGGGGTCAACTTGGAGTTCCACGACGGCCACACGGGCGAGATCGACCTTGTCGGTGTCATCGACGGCCGGTTCGTGGCGGGAGAGGTCAAGACGAACGCGTTCGAGTTCACGCAGGAGCAGATCGACCACACGGTCGACCTCACCACGCGGTTGGACGCCGAGGTGTGCGTCCTCGCCGCCGTCGACGAGATCCCGGCGACCGTGCGGGAGTACGCCGCGGCGGCGGCGACCGTGGCTGGTCTCGACCTGACGATCCTCGATCGCACGGAGCTGCGGCCACGCTGACGCCGCTCGACCACCGCAGCACGCTCGTCGAGCGATCCGGGGCGGCCCCAGTGCGTCAGAGGTGCCCGAGCGCGATGACGTACGGCCCCTCACCGGTCCAGTAGACGAGGGTCCTGCCGTCCCCACTGAGCGCGGCGCCGTGCGCTGCCCCCGGGATGTATCGCCGGCCCGAGGGTCCCGACACCGTGCCGTACGGCGGCGTGCAGGTGTCGAGGTCCGGCCCGCAGATTCCGCCGTGTTGGTCTACGACGGTCGCGCCGGAACGGTCGATGGCGAGCGGGTAAGCGAGTTCGCCGTAGTAGTCGAGCTGGTCGGTGTCGATACGGTAGAGGTAGCCGGAGTATCTGATCTCGAAGTCGTCGCAGTGCCCGCCGATCAACGACCCGTCGAAGCTGACCACATCGAGGCTCATGTAGCTCACCGGGCCGCAGCGGCGCAGGGCGTGCAACTCGTGCGAGGCACGGTCGTAGGTCGACGTGTCGTTGAGAACCTTCCGCCCGTCGCCGCTGAGCCGCATCCACCGGCCCTGGGTGGGCGGGGGAAGTTGCTCGTACGTGTGCGTCGCGGTGTCGTAGAGGTAGTCCTTGCAGGTGGCACACGCCCACCCGTCCCACACGATCTCGGTCCCGGCGGGGACGCCCCAGAACAGCAGCAGGCGCCCGTCGGCGCTGAGGTCAGGCGACCGTGGCGGGATTGGCCCGTCGGAGCAGCTGCTCGGAGTCCGCGCGACCTCGCGGGCGATACCAGTCGTCACGTCGCCGACGACAAGTGCGGTCTTCGGGCAGGTTGACTCCCACCAGGCGACGGTGGAGCCGGAGTCGTCGACCGCGGGACCGAGGGAGGTCGTTGGATCGCGGCCGAATAGGGATAGAAGGTCGATCGTGTCTCCGGTCGCGGTGTCGTAGCGGTAGAAGCGCCACCCGTCGACCCACGTCACGTACCGGCCGTTCCCGCTCAGCTGCGGGCGGCTGCCGGTGCCGATCGGGGTGAGGGCGACCTGGTTGCCCGGGAGCCCGCTGTCGGTGGCGAGGACGGGGTTGCTGGGCTCGGAGTCGGCGGAGGTTCCGGCCGCCGTCGTGGCGGTGACGGTGAACGTGTACCCGGTGCCGCCGGTGAGCCCGGTGACGGTTGCGGTGGTGGCCGATCCGTCGGTCCACATGGTCGTGCCGCCGGGGGAGGCGGTGACGGTGTAGCCGGTGACGGGGCCGCCGCCGGTGTCGCCCGGCGGGCTCCAGCCGACGAGAGCGGCGCCGATCGCGTCTGCGGTCGCGGTGACAGCGGCCGGCGCCCCGGGCGGCTGCGGTCCGACGCGGATGCTGGCGAGCCCTCCAGCCGCTGCGGTCAGACCCTCGGCGGGGCGGGACGCGATGACGGTGTAGGTCCCTGGTTCGGCGGGGGCGGTGAAGACGCCGTCGGGGCCGATGGTGCCGCCGTTGACGGTCCACGTGATGTGGTCGGCCGCGAGGCCGGCGACGCTGGCGGTCAGCCGGACAATCTGGCCGGGTACGACACCAGCTGGGTTCGGGGCGATGACGATCCGGTTGAACGGCCCGCCGGCCTTCGCGTACGGGATCGAGACGTGCAGCAGCGTCCGCTCCCAGGAGGCGAGCGTGTGGCCGAGCATCTTCAGCTCGAAGCCGGCGCTGAGCTGGTCCTCGAGCGACAGCGTCCACCACGGGTCTTTCGTGATGTCGGCGTCGAGTGCGACGAGCCAGAGGTCGTTGCGCAGGTATGGGCCAGGGATGCCGTTGACGGTCACGTTCAACGTCGCCTGCACACCTGCCTTGGCGTGGACGCTGCCGTACAGCGTCGGCGGCGTGTACCCGGTCGTCCAGCGGCGGATCGGTTCGGCGTTGACGTCGCCGTCGGCGGTGGTGAGTGCGACGCCGAGCGTCGCAGCGGCGGAGGCGGTCGTCGTGACACCGGCTGTAACCGTGCCGGACGCGGCGAGGGTCAGCGTGAGCGTCGGGGTGATCAGCAACGGGACTGGGCCGACCTCGACGACGAACGCGCCGAGGCGGACCGTCCCGAGCTTGATACCGCCTTTGATGTCGTGGCTGACCTCGGCGGTGAGGGAGAGTTTCGCGGTGGCGGTTACCGTCGCGGTGAAGTGGCTCGACGTGTGGAAACAGCAGTGGATCGAGGCGTCGAAGTGGATGTCGGGGGTGATGCTGACGCTGCCGTGCGCGGCGATTGTGTGGCCGAGCCGGTCCTTGTACAGGGTGCTGTCGATGGCGAACCGCAGCGTCGGCGACGTGCGTGACGTTGCGGCCAGCATCCGGACGCCGGTGACGGCGGGCGTGAACGCGGCGTCGGGTGCGGCGGGCGCGCCGGCGGCGCTGAACGATCCGTCATCCAGCGCCTCGTCCAGCGACGCCGGCCGCGTCGCGACCACGGTCACCTGGTCTGTCGTGGTGACGGCGGTGACGACGCCGAGCAGCCCGGCGGGAATGTGCTCCGACTCGCCGGCCACGACCACCGCACCGGGTGCGAGGCCGAGCACTTGGTTCGGCGCGTCGGTGAACTCGAGGCTGCCGTCGGTGTGCGCCGCGGTCAGCGCCGCAAGTGACGCCGCCGACAGCACCACCGTCTCCGCGCCGACGGTCACGGCGGGATCGACGGCCGCGCTCGTGCTCGGCACACCCATGCCGACGGCATTGGCCGCGGACACGGCGAACGTGTACGCGGTGCCGGCGGTGAGGCCAGGAACGGTGACGGACGTGTCCGCCGGCCCCGCCGCCACCGTCGTGTCGCCCGGCGAGACGGTCACGGCGTAGCCGGTGACTGCGCTGCCGCCGTCGTCGACCGGCGGCGACCAGCCGACGAGGACGCCGTCGCCCCCGGGGGCCGCGGTGACCTGGCCCGGTGCGGCGGGGACCGTGACCGCGGGTGTGACCGTCGGCGACGACACCGACGCGCCCGTGCCCGCGACGTTGCGGGCTGCCACGTGCAGCTGGTACGGGGTGCCGTTCACGAGCCCGGTCACGGTCGCCGACCGCGCGTCCGCGGACACCGTCGTCACGGCGGTCTCCGGCGTCGTCGTGATGACATAGTCCGTGACCGTGCCGCCCCCGTCGTCATCGGGGGCCGCCCACTCGACCAGCGCGCGCTCGTACCCCGCCGTCGCGGTCACCGACGCGACCGGCCCGGGAACGGTTGGGGCGGTGGGCACCACCGCCGCGGTGAGCGGACTCGGCGGGCCGTACCCGAACGCGTTACGCGCCGCGACCGCGAACCGGTACGCCGTGCCGTTCGCCAGCCCGCCGGCCTCGAAGGCGCTGACCGCACCTACGACCGCGGACGCGCCGCCGGGTGCCGCCGTGATGCGGTAGCCGGTGACGGGGAGCGCGGTCGGCGCGGCGGGCGCCGTCCACGACAGCGCCGCGGTGCCGTCGCCGGGCGCTGCCAGGACCGCGGTCGGCGGCGGTGGCACCGTCAGCGTCGAGAAGTAGCCGATGAGGTCGGCGACGACGTGGGTGGTGCCGGCGCTGTTGTAGACGGCGGCGTGGTTGCCGGTGCCGGGTCGGACGACGACGAGCGTGGTGGTGTTCTGACGGGCGGTGAAGCTCAGCGACGCGACCGCCGGGCGGGCCGATCCCCAGGGGTGCGCGACGAGGCCGCCGGTCGCGGTCGGTGCGACCGCGGTCAGGGTGACGGCGAC
>DASTMB010000062.1 GCA_035714365.1 Mycobacteriales bacterium
GGAGAGGCCGATCAGCCCGCCGCCGCAGCACTTGTACCGCGGCACCTCGGCGCGGTCGACCAGCAGGGTGCGGGCGCCGTTGACGGCGGCGGCGTGGGCGGCGGCGGCGCCGGCCGGGCCGGTCCCGACGACGAGGACGTCGTACGCGGGAGCGGTCACCGGCGTACGGCCTCCGAAAAAGAAGGTGCCCGGGCGTCGCCGACGGGGGACGCGGCGACGCCCGAGCGAGACGGACCATACCTGCTCCGGGGCCCCGTGCAAAGTGGGGTGGCGAAATCCGTTCCCACGGCGGGACGAACTAGGACAGAACGCCCCCGGCCGGCCCGAGCGGCAGCCGCAGCACCGATCCGGGCAGCACGTCGACCTGCTGGCCGGCCACGGCGTCCGGCACGCCCCACACCACGTCCGAGCCCGCGATCGTCAGCACCAGGTGGTGGCCCGGGGCCAGCACGTAGTCCTGCGGCCGCAGCGTCACGGTGGCCGTTAACGGCGTGCCGGCCGGCACGTCCTTCGCCACCGCGAGCGAGTCGCGGAACCGCAGGTCGAGCAGCCCCAGCGTGATCACCGTGGCGGCCTTCGCCTCCGGCGCGACGTCGAACAGCGTCGCCGCCACCTGCCCGCGCGGCAGCGAGCAGGTGAGGTTCAGCGTCACCGAGCCGCTGCCGGTGAGGCGGGTCGCCTTGCGCACCGGCGCGCCCGCGTAGGCGGTGAAGCCCTGCTGCGTCGTCGGGTCCGCCTTGTAGACCTTGCTGGTCTCGCCGCCGGAGTTGACGAACGTGCCGTTGCCGCCGGCCTTCGAGCCGAGGACGCCGACGCCGGTGCCCGGGTGGGCCAGCCGGAACGACGTCTGGTGCCGCGTCAGCGGCAGGTCGCCGCGGACCTTCCCGTCCTGCGCCTGGGTCAGCACCTTCGGCAGCCGCTCGAACGCCTTGTCGCGGCGGCCCTTGAGCCACTTCGCGAAGAAGCCGTCGAGGTACTGGATCGGCTGGACCGGCCAGTCGCCCTCCACGCCGCCGGAGAACACGTCGGCGTGCTCCCACTGCCCGAGGAACGCCCGGCGCTCGGCCGCGTGGGTGAGGTTCTGCCAGTAGCGGGTGAACTGGTTCGGCTTGGTGTTCATGTCGCGCCAGCCGTGCTGCATGAGCACGGCGGCGCGCACCTTCGAGGCGCGCAGGGCCCAGTCGCGTTCGGCCCAGAACGCCGTGTACTCCGGCTGCGCGTAGTGGCCGCGCGTCTCGTGCTCGGCGATGTCGCAGCCCGTGGCCAGGTCGCGGGCGTCCTGCTGCGCGCGGTCCGGGTTCACGTGCGACGGGTCGGCGGCGGGGACGGTGCCGAGGACGGCGTCGAAGAGGTCGGGCGTGCCGACCGGGTAGCCGGTCTCGCTCGCCGACGTGTCGTCGTTGGAGTTGTGGGTGACGGCGTGGTCGTAGTTGTAGTCGTACCAGGACGTGACCGGCTCCTGCGGCACGATCGCGGCCAGGTGCTTCGGCGCGAGCGTGGCGATCTCGGCCTGGATGGCGCCGTCGTAGGACGTGCCGATCATGCCGACCTTGCCGTTGCTCCACGACCGGGTGCCGAGCCACTCGACCAGCGCCGCGCCGGACTCGGCCTCGGCCTTGCCGCCGTAGTCCCAGCAGCCGCCGGAGGCACCGGTGCCGATGAGGTCGCCGTACGCGACCGCGTAGCCCTGGGGCACGAAGTGCGTCCGGTAGAAGTCGCTGCGGCTCGACGTCGGGTCGGCGTCGCCGTAGAGGTACCGGTACGGCGTGATGTGCAGGACCACCGGCGCCTTGCCGGTGGCCGGGCGGACGAAGTCGACGAACATCTCGCCGTACTTGGTGGGCACGTACGCCCGCTCCTCGACCCACTGGGTCGCGGCGTGCGACGGGACGGCGAGGGCGGACGCGACGACGAGCGACGCGAGGGCGAACGGCAGGCGGAGGCGCATGTGGTGGGGATTTCGACGCCGCGGGTGCCCGACCCTGCCGGCCGGGGGGTTCGGGGTCCCCGCCGCCGCGCGCAGCGCGGTGGTGGGGTGACATCAAAGGGCCCCGGCCTCGAGCCGGTGAGGGCGAGGCCGGGGCCGAGACTCGCGCGCAGCGCGAGGCTGCCGGAACGCTGGTCCCGAAGCCGCTTGTCTCAGCGGCCGCATCCCGGGCGCGACAGGAGGGAACCTAGCAGCACCGCACCGTGGTGCGTCAACGCTTGCGGAACCACTTCCCGAGCTTCTCGGCCGCGCCCGCGATGGCCTTGCCGGCCTGCTCGGCGACCTGCGCCGCCTGCTCCGCCGCCTTCGCGGCCTGCTCGGACGTGATCGGCACGCCGGGGATGACCTGGTCGGTCTTGGCGGCGGTGCCGGGGGGCGGCGGGGTGGCGCCGCCGCTGCCGCCGGCGAGGGAGACGAGCGTCTGCGGGAACGGCCGGGGCTGGAAGCCGGGGGGGTTCGGCCCGAACACCTCGTCGAGGATCGCCAGGTCGCTCATCCGCTCCACCCAGAAGTTCCGCCAGTGGGGGATGCCGCCGCGCTGCGACCCGCCGTCGACCTGATAGGCGTGGAGGGTCTCCTTGCCCTTGCGGTTGCCGAGGCCGAACGCCGCCGGCTGCACGCGGCGCGGGAACCCGTCGTAGGTGAACGTCACGATCTTCCGCTGCTCGATGGCGGCGGTGAGCTGGTCACGCACGGGCGGGCCTCCTCCGTCGGTCGCGGCGATCCTGCCGGACCGGGGGCCGCGCGTCCACCGTCGCGGCGTAGTCGCGCCAGGTGTCAGCGCAGCGTGAGCTGGCGGGAGAGCAGGCCGGTGCGGGCGCGGCGCTCGTCGTCGGTGAGGGCACGGGGCTCGTTCATGACCGACGTGAGCTTGGCGAACAGCTCGGCGGCCGGCGCCTCGACGTCGGCCGCCTCCATCTCGCGCGGCAGGTCCCACACCGGCACGAGCAGCCCGTGGGCGCGGAACGACCCCACGTAGCGCGTGCCGTCGCCGAGGCCGAGCTCGCGGGCGGCGGCGAGGCGGGCGAGCGCGTCGAGCGCCGGCTCCTCGTCGTACGGCAGCGCCCAGCGCAGGTGCGAGCGTTCCTTCATCCGGCACCAGTACGCGGACTCCACCGAGGTGAGGCGGGCGGTGGGGATCACGGCGGCGTTGGCGCGTTCCAGGGACTCGGTGACCTCGCCGGTCGGGTCGTCGACGCCCTCGACCCAGAAGTCGAAGCCGTTGCGGACGTCGACCGCCAGCGGCTCCGGCTCGATCAGGTCCTGGATGCGCGGCGCCTCGCCGCGCTCGATCGTGGTGACCGCCGTGCCGGGCGCGGCCTCCAGCGCCAGCACCAGCGCGCCGCCGAGGTCGGCGGCGACGTCGCCGCTGCGCCCCGGCACCTGCATGCCGACGAACACCTCGCCGTCGGCGCGCACCATCGCCGGCCAGGCCATCGGCAGCACCGTCGCGAGCGTCGCGGTCCGCCCGTCGCGCAGCCGCAACGGCGCGACCGCCGCCGGCACGACCTCGCGCAGCATCACCCACTCCGGCTCGTCCACCCGCCCGGCGAACGGCCGGCCGACGAACGCGCGGTCCGCCTTCCCCGACCCGTGGCAGGCCTTGTACCGCCGGCCCGAGCCGCAGGGGCAGGGCTGCCGGGCACCGACGACGGGAACCTCGCTCGCAGTGGTCACGGCGCCGGAGGCTACCGTGCGGGGCCATGGCGAGGCGGCGGAACGGCGCGGTGCTGGTCGCGGCGTGGGTGGCGTCGGCGGTGCTGACGCGGGTGACGTTCCAACGGCCGGGGGTGGGGCCGGCGCTGCTGCTCGCGGCGGTGCTCGTGGCGGGGGCGCTGCTCTCCGGCGGTGTGCCGGTCGCGCACCGGCGCGGCAAGCACCCGCTGGTGCGGCCGGTGCTGACGGCGCTGGCGGTCTTCGTGGTGTTCGTGGTGGTGGGGTGGTTCGCGCGGCTGCTGCCGCCGGTCGACCACGCCGTCGACTCGGTGCTGCGGCGCGCGGACGCGTGGTCGTGGCCGGCGGCGGCGCTGCTCGCGGCGGTCGCGGGCGTGGCGGAGGAGGTGTTCTACCGCGGGGCGGTGTTCGAGCGGGCGCGGCTGCCGCTGGTCACCGCGACCGCCGCGCACGCGCTGGCGACGCTGCCCGCGCTCAACGTCGCCCTCACCGGCGCGGCGCTGCTGCTCGGTGTCGTGCTCGGGCTGAGCCGCCGCGCCAGCGGCGGCTGGTGGGCACCCGCCGTCACGCACACCGCGTGGTCGCTGCTGGTGCTCGCCTGGTTGCCGCGCTGACGTTCACCCGCCCGGGGGCGTTTGGTCTGCGCCGTACGGGCCATTCCTAGGACGTGCCCACCACCAGCCTCCGCGACCAGGACTCCCTGGTCTACCGCTTCGACGTGGGCCACGACGGCGCCCTCTGGCTCGCCCGCCAGCTCTGCGAGCAGTGGCTGCGCGACCGGCACGTGCGCTCCGACGCCGTCTGCGACCTCGTCCTCGCCGTCGCCGAGGTCTGCGCCGGCGCCGCGCTCTGGCCCACGGCGCACGTCGTCGTCCGCGGCCACATCGACGGCACCGACGTCGAGGTCACCGTCGAGACCAGCGGGGCGACGCCGCCGGTCGAGGACGACACCGTCCGCCCCGCCGGCGGGGACCTGCGCCTCGCCGCCGCGCTCGTGGACGAGCTCGTCCTGCGCGTCCAGCCGGAGCGCAGCGTCGTGTCGTTGCGGCGGCACGGCGTGATACTGCCGGGATGACGACGCCGCACGACCACGCGCTCGACCTCGCGCTCGGCTCCGGCTCGCACACCGAGTGGTGCGAACGCGTCTACGCCGACGCCGGCGGCGACGCCGACCGGGTGCCGTGGGCCGACCGCCGCCCCAACCCCAACCTCACCGCCTGGCTGGACACCCGCGCGACCCACGGCGGCCGCGCGCTCGTCGTCGGCTGCGGGCTCGGGGACGACGCCGAGGAGCTGGCCCGCCGCGGCTACGACGTGACGGCGTTCGACGTGTCGCCGACGGCGGTGGGGTGGGCGGCGGCGCGGCACGCCGGCTCCGGCGTCTCCTACGTCCGCGCCGACCTGCTGCACGCGCCCGCGGAGTGGGCGCAGGCGTTCGACCTCGTGGTCGAGGTCTACACGGTGCAGGTGCTGCGCGGGGAGCCGCGGCGGGAGGCGCTGCTCGCGCTGCCCGGGTTCGTCGCGCCCGGCGGGACGCTGCTCGTGGTCGCGCGCGGCCGCGAGGAGGACGACCCCGA
>DASTMB010000063.1 GCA_035714365.1 Mycobacteriales bacterium
GCGGCGGCGATCGACGCGGCGCGCGCCGCGCTCGCGTCGCTGCTCGGCTGACGGGACCGTACGATCCCGCACGTGGACGACGACGCCGCCCCGGTCGCGCCCGGCGCCGCGCCGCCGCCCCCGCCCCCGCCGCCAGGGACGCCCGCGCCACCGCCGACCCCGACGCCGGCCCCGGCCCGCGCCCGCGACCGGCACCGGTGGCTCTACACCGCCGTCGCGGTGTTCGCGGTCTTCGAGCTCGGCGCGGCGGCGTTCCTCCTGGACGCGCGGCCGCACGACCGGCGCCGCCCGGCCCACGTCGCCGCCGCGACCGGCCACGTCGCCGCCCCGCGCACCAGCGACACCGAACGCCACGACGCCGAGCGCCTGCGCGCCGTCACCGCGCTGCTCGAACGCCGGTCGGTGGCGATCCGGCGGCGCGACCGGGCGGCGTTCGAGGCGACGCTGGACCCGGCGGCGGGGACGTTCGTCAAGCGCCAGCTCGCCGTCTTCGACGCGCTCAAGGCGGTGCCGCTGGCGTCCTGGCGGTACGAGGTGGCGCCGGACCGGGACGTGCCGGCGAGCTCGCCGTACCTGCGCAAGTACGGCCGGGCCGAGGCGTGGTCGCCGACGGCGACGCTGCGCTACCAGCTCACCGGGTTCGACGACGCGCCGACGGCGGTCGAGCAGTACTTCACGTTCGTCAAGCGCGGCGACGGCTGGCGGATCGCCAACGACGCGGACTTCCCGGGCGTCGCGGACCGGCAGACCGGGCGGGACGTGTGGGACTTCGGGCCGGTGCAGGTCGTGCACGGTGCCCGCTCGCTCGTGCTCGGCCACCCCGGGCACACGGCGTTGCTGCGCGACGTCGCGGCGCAGACCGACGCGGCGGTGCCCCGGGTCAGCGCCGTGTGGGGCGGCGGCTGGGCGCGGCGCGCCGTGGTCGTCGTCCCGGACACGCAGAAGGAGCTCGCCTCGATCCTCGGCGACAAGTCCGACCTCTCCAAGATCGCCGCCGTCGCGGTGGCCGAGCTGCCCGCCGACGCGGGCTCGCACCCGGTCGGCAACCGGGTCATCGTCAACCCGCCGAACTTCCGCCGCCTCGGCGCCAAGGGCCGCCGCGTCGTGCTCACCCACGAGGTCACCCACGTCGCCACCCGCGACGCGAGCGCGAACGGCGTGCCGACCTGGCTGGTCGAGGGGTTCGCCGACTACGTCGGCTACCAGGGCCTCGGCCTGACGCCGCGCACGATCTGCCAGGAGCTGGCCGCCGAGGTGCGCCAGGGCAGGCGGCCGAAGGCGCTGCCGGTGGAGAAGGAGTTCGACGGCGGCAACGCCCGGCTGGCGCAGGCGTACGAGGAGGCGTGGCTGGCCGTCCGGATGATCGCCGAACGCTCCGGCGAGAAGGCGCTGGTGGCGTTCTACCGCGCGGCGGGCACCGCCGCCCGCGACAACCGCGCGGACCCGCTCGGCGAGGCGCTGCGCGGCACGCTGCGCACCGACCCGAAGACGTTCACCGACGCCTGGCGCGCCTACGTCGCGAAGACCCTCGGGTGAACGCGCCCCGCCTGCCCGCGCTCGTCGCGTTCCTCGTGCTCGGCGCCGCGCTGGTGCTGCTGCTCGCGCTGGCCACGCCGTGGCACCCGCTCGGCGCGCACGCGCCGCACGTCGCCGCCGACCCGCGCGCCGACTTCACGGCGGCGGACCTGGACCGGGCGCGGGCGTTCAAGGGCGCGGTCCGCCCGCCCGCGTACGCCTCCCTCGCGCTCGGCCTGCTCGTCGCCGCGCTGCTCGGGCTCACCAGGGCCGGCGCGCGCGTGGCCGGCACGGTCGGGCGCGGCCCGTGGCCGGTCCGCGCGGGGCTGGCCGGGCTGGCGCTCGCGCTGCTCCCGGCGCTCGTCACGCTGCCGCTCGACGCCCGCACGGAGGTCGTGCTGCGCCGCTACGGCCTGTCCACCCAGGACTGGCCCGCCTGGCTGCTCGACCGGGCCAAGGGCGCGCTCGTGGCGGCCGTGCTGCTCGTCGTCGCGCTGGTCGGCCTGGTCGGGCTGGCCCGGCTCGCGCCGCGCACCTGGTGGGCGTGGGGCGCGCTCGGCGCCGCCGCGCTCGTGGCACTCGTCAGCTTCGGCTACCCGGTCGTGGTCGAGCCGCTGTTCAACCGGTTCGAGCCCCTGCCGCAGGGGCAGCTGCGCACCGACCTGCTCGACCTGGCCCGCCGCGACGGCGTGCCGGTGAAGGACGTGCTCGTCGCCGACGCGTCGCGGCGCACCACCGCGCTCAACGCCTACGTCTCCGGCTACGGCTCCACCCGCCGCATCGTCGTCTACGACACGCTGCTCGACCGCGCCACGCCCGACGAGGTCGAGCTGGTCGTCGCGCACGAGCTCGGCCACGTCAAGGCGAACGACGTCCGCAACGGCACCCTGGCCGGCGCGCTCGGCGCCGCGGCGGCGGTCTGCGGCCTGTACCTGCTGCTCACCTCGCCCGCGCTGCTGCGCCGCGCCGGCGCGGACGGCGCGGCCGACCCGCGGGTGCTGGGGCTGGTGCTGTTCGCGATCGCGGCGGCCGGCTTCCTCACCCGTCCGGTCCAGTCTCTCGTCTCCCGCCGCATCGAGGCCCGCGCCGACGTCCACTCGCTCGACGTCACCGGCGACACCGCGACGTTCGTCTCCTCCGAGGTCACGCTGGCGCGCACCAACATCGCCGACCTCGACCCGAACCCCGTCGTCTACGCGCTGTTCTTCACGCACCCGACCAGCCCCGAACGCATCGCGCTCGCCCGCGCCTGGGCGCGGGAGCACGGCCGGTGAGGACGCTCGTCGTCACGAACGACTTCCCACCCCGCCCCGGCGGCATCCAGCAGTTCGTGCACGCCCTCGCGTCGCGGCTGCCGCCCGACGAGGTGGTCGTCTACGCGCCGCGGTGGAAGCGGGACGCGCTGTTCGACGCGGAGCAGGCGTTCCCGGTCGTCCGGCACCCCACGACGTTGATGCTGCCGGTCCCGGACGTGCTGAAGCGGGCGCGGGAGATCGCGACGGCGGAAGGGTGCGACAGCGTGTGGTTCGGCGCGGCGGCGCCGCTCGCGCTGCTCGCGAAGCCGCTCGGCCTCGGCGTCTCGGTCGCGTCCACGCACGGCCACGAGGTCGGCTGGGCGTACCTCCCCGGCGGCCGCCAGGTGCTGCGCCGCATCGGCGCCACCACCGACGTCGTCACCTACCTCGGCGCCTACACCCGGCACCGCCTCGCGCCCGCGCTCGGCCCGAAGGCCACGCTGGCGCGGCTCCCGAGCGGCGTCGACACCGACGTGTTCCACCCCGGCGCGGGCCGCGAGGACGTGCGGCGGCACCTCGCGCTCGCCGACCGGCCCGTCGTCGTCTGCGTCTCCCGCCTGGTGCCGCGCAAGGGCCAGGACGTGCTGATCCGCGCGCTGCCGGCGATCCGCCGCGACGTGCCGGGGGCGGCGTTGCTGGTGGTCGGCGGCGGCCCCGACATGCCCCGGCTGCAACGCCTCGCCGTCGAGCACGGCGTGGCCGACCACGTGCGCTTCACCGGCAGCGTGCCGTGGCCGGAGCTGCCCGCGCACTACGCGGCGGGGGACGTGTTCGCGATGCCGTGCCGGTCGCGGCTGGGCGGGCTCGAGGTGGAGGGGCTCGGCATCGTCTACCTCGAGGCCGCCGCGACCGGCCTGCCGGTCGTCGCGGGCGACAGCGGGGGAGCGCCGGACGCGGTGCTCGACGGCGAGACCGGCGTCGTGGTCGACGGCCGCGACGTCGACCGGGTCGCGCGCGAGACCGCCGCCCTGCTCGCCGACCCGCGCCGCGCCGCGGCCATGGGCGCGCGCGGCCGGGCGTGGGTCGAGGAGGCGTGGCGGTGGGACCTGCTCGCCGAGCGGCTACGCGCGCTCCTCCGCGGCGAGCAGCCGTAGCAGCCCCAGCCACAACGCCGTCGTCACCAGCCCCTGCGCGTCCGTCAGCGGGAACGCGTCGAGCAGCACGAACGGCAGGTACGCCAGGAACGCCGCCAGCGCGAGCGGCCCCGCCCGCGCCGAGCGGACGGCGAGCAGCACGAGCAGCGCGACCAGCAGCGCCGCCGCCGGCAGCCCCGCCTCGGCGGCGACCAGCAACGGCACCGAGTGCACCGGCAGCCGGTCCGCCGGGCCGCCGGGGTCCTCGGTCTCCAGCGCGACGACGTACCGGCCGGGCCCGACCCCGAGCAGCGGGTGGTCGCGCACCAGGTCCAGCGCGGTGCGCGACCCGGCGGCGCGGCCGTTGGAGACGGCGTCCGGCGTCACGCCGCCGGTGACGTCGCGCGCCCGCGTCAGCCAGCCGTCGGCGCGCAACGTCGCGGTGACGCCGAACCCGAGCAGCACCGCCAGCGCGCACGGCAGCCACCGGCGCGGGTCGCGCACCGCGGCCGCCGCGACGACCGCCCCGGCCAGCAGCAGGCCGAGCAGCGCGCTCCGGGAGAACGTGAACCCCACCGGCGCCAGGCAGACGGCACCCGCCGCGAGGTGCGCGCGGGACCGGCGCCGGACGCCGTACGCGAGCAGCCACCAGCCGAGCACGACGGCGGCACCGGCCAGGTTGTTGCGCGCCAGGAACGTCCCCCGCGCGCCGGTCGCGCCGGGCAGCGCGTCCGGGCCGGGCGGGCGTTGCACCGTCTGCACCGCCGCCCAGGCCAGCTCCACCACGCCCAGCCCGGCGAACGCCGCCCGCGCCGGCCACGCCCACCCCGCCCGCGCCGCCGCGCCCACCAGCAGTGCGCCCAGCCCCGCGCGCGCCAGCACCTCGGCGCCGTGCCAGGTCGGGTGCGCGGCCCACGCCGCGACCGCCAGACCGCCGAGCGCGACCGCGAGCCACGCGGCGACCGTGCGCCGCCGCCGCGCCCGGGTCAGCGCGAGCACCGCCGCGAACGCCAGCGGCACGTCCAGGTGGTGCAGCCGGACCGCGTGCGTGAGGTCCAGCCGCCCGTACTGCGCGACCGTCACGACCGCCGCCGGCGCCGCCGCGGCCAGTACGACGAGCGCGACCAGCCCGCTCTCCGGCAGCCGCGAGTCGCTCACGTTGAGCGCCACACCGCGCGCACCGCCCAGAGCGCCACGCCGAGCAGGATCGCGTTGCGGACCGTCTGCACCGCCACGACCGGCAGCGCGTGGTCGTGCCACAGCGAGACGTACCGCAGCGGATAGACGACGTGGGTCAATGCCGCCGCCGCGACCAGCCACGGCGCCGCCGCCCGCAGCCGCGACCCGTCCCGGCAGAGCGCGGCGCCCACCAGCACGAACGGCCAGAGCAGGAACTGCGGGCTCAGCACCTTCCCGGCCACCAGCACGAGCAGCACGCCGGCGGCCGCCGCCTCCACCGGGTCCGGCCGCCGCCGGACCAGCAGCAGGAACGCCGCGACCGCCGCGACCGTCGCCACCGCCGTCACCGCGAGCGCGGTCCCGACGCCGCCGCCGAGCACCTCGATCGCGCCGTACCGGAGGTCCGCCCGCGCGCCGGTCCAGAGCAGCGGCGTCGCCGCCACCGCCTCGACCTGGAGCCCGCGGTGCGCGTGGTAGCCGGCGAACGACAGCACCCGCCCCAGCCCGCCGAACGCCGCCACCGCCGCGACCACGGCCGCGAGCGAGGCGGCCGCGCCGGCGTAGAGGCGGCGGGCGTTCGCGCGCGTCGTCGCGGCGACGAGCAGCGCCGCGGGCCAGAGCTTCGCGGCGACGCCGCCGCCGAGCGCGAGCCCGGCCAGCAGCGGCGAGCCGAGCGCGACCACGCCGAGCACCGCGAGCAGCGACGCGAACGCGTCCAGCCGCACCACCGCCACCGGCCCCAGCGCCGCCGTCGCCGCCAGCCAGAACGCCGCGCCGCGCCACGACCCGCCGCGCCGGCCCAGCCAGAGCAGCGCGCCGAGGATCGCGCCGTCGACCACCACCGCCTCGACCAGCCAGCCGCCGAGGTAGCCGCCGGGCACCGCCTTCGGCAGCAGCACCGGCACCGCCGAGCCGGCCGGGTACTCCCAGTCCGCGTCGCGCAACGGCGCCCGTCCGTCGCCCGTGAACCCGTCCGCCCAGGTGCTGTACTGCCGCACGTCGCCGAGCACCGTGAGCTGCGCCGGGTACCCCGGCGGGCCGAGCGCGAGCGCGACGAGCAGCAGCCGCGACGCCAGCCAGCAGGCCACCAGCACCCGCACCGCGCGCCGGCTCACGGCGCCCTCAGCAGGACGTAGACGCCCTCGCGGTCCAGCGGCCGCCACCCCCGCGCCAGCAGCCCCTGCGCGACCGGGTCCTTCTCCACGACCAGCGCGTGCGTCGGCCGCAGCTCGGCCACCAGCGCCGGCCAGTCGCCGCGCGCGCGCATCGTCTCGATGTAGTGGTGCACCCAGCCGTCCGGGTACGGGTCCAGCCGCCCGTCGACCGCCGCGTGCACGCGCGGGCCGCCGAGGCCGGTGACCGGGCCGCCGGCGTCGTACTCGTTGAGCACCCGCACCTCGCCCGGCTCGTGCCGCAGGTCGGCGACCAGCCGCAGCGGGATGCCCTCGTCGAAGTCGCGGCTCGCCACCGCCGTCGCCACCACCAGGCCGAGCGCCACGGCACCCACCACGCCGAACGCCGCCACCGGCACCGTGCGCCGTACCTCCGGCAGCCGCAGGTGCGCGGCCGCGACAGGCGCGAGCATGAGCAGCGCGGGCGTCAGGTTGCGGCCCGCGTACATCGCGGCGGCCACGGCGGCGCCGACCCAGACCGCCTCGAACGCCGCCACCCGCCGCGCGCGCAGCCACCCCGCGGCGGCCACGGCGGCGAGCAGGAACACCGGCAGCAGCACCGTCCGCCACGGCGCGAGCGGCTGCCACTCCAGCAGGTCGTGGGCGTTGCGCGAGTAGACGAACGGCGTGGCCAGCAGCCGCGGCCCGACCGGCGTGATGGCGGCACCCGCGACCGCGGCGGCGGCGCCGAGGACGGCGCGCCACCGGTGCCGGGTGCCGAGCACCCGCAGCAGCAGCAGCGCCGGCCAGATCACCCAGAGGCCGTGCAGCATCGCCCAGACCCAGCCGAGCAGCCCGGCCAGCGCGGGGTGGGGGAGCCGGTCGCCGAGCAGCGACGGCAGCACCGCGGCCAGCAGGCAGAACGACAGGAGCTGCGGCCGCTCGTCGAACGACGGCGCCACCGCGAGCGCGGTGATCGCGAACACCAGCGCGTTCCCCGGCGTCCGCGGCGGGACCAGGCGGGCGAGCAGCGCGAGCAGCAGCGCGCTGGCCAGCAGCCGCCAGACGACGACGCCGGTCCAGCCGCCGATGCCGTGCGCGACGGCGAGCGTCACGTCGGCGAGCCAGCCGGTCGGTGCCAGCGGGCGGCCGAGCACCGGGAAGTTCCACGGCTCGCGGGACGGGACGGCGTGCGTCGAGAGCACGAGCGAGCCGAGCCGCACCCGCCAGAACACGTCGACGTCGCGGATCGGCCCGGCGGCCGGGACCAGCGCGAGTGCGGCCGCGACGGCCGCCGCGAGCGCGGGCAGCGGGGCCCGCCGCCCGGTCAGCAGGTGCGTTCGCTCCGCGTCTGGGTCGCGACGCCGTGGCACGTCCCGCCGAACAGGTTCGACGCCAGCCCGCCGATCGAGAACAGCACCGCCACCACCACCGCGGCGATCGCGAACACGAGCAGGCCGTACTCGACGGTGGTCGCGCCGCGGTCGTCGCGGGGGCGGACGGTCATGGTGGTGCACCCTCTCGGCGGGTCGGAGGTCAGCGGTTGCAGGCGACGGTGGTGCCGGACGTGTTGCTGCGGATGTTGTCGCAGGTGTTGCCGAACACGTCCTTCACGATGTTGCCGAGCGCGAAGACGATGATCACGATGAGCGCCGCGATCGCCGCGACGAGCAGGCCGTACTCGACGGCCGACGCGCCCTCGTCCTTCTTGGCGGCGACGACGTCGCGCAGGTACCCGAGCATCTGGGGCTCCCTCGTGGGAAGGGGGAGGCGGCGCCGGCGTGACCGGCGCCGCCCTCGCCGTCAGCGGTTGCAGGCCACCGTGGTGCCGGAGGTGTTGCTGCGGATGTTGTCGCAGGTCTTGCCGAACACGTCCTGGATGATGTGGCCGAGCGCGAACACGATGACCACGATGAGCGCGGCGATCGCGGCGACGAGCAGGCCGTACTCGACGGCCGACGCGCCCTCGTCCTTCTTGGCGGCGACGACGTTGCGCAGGTACTGGAGCACGATTCCTCCTAGAAGCGGTGGGAGCGTGCCGGTCGGCCGCATCCGTCCTCACGTAGTCAACGCGCCCGCGCCCCGCGGGGGCATCGGATGAAGCGCCAGCGTGTTCCGGACATCCGGGGGATTGACGGGTCCCCGGCCGGGTGCTAGCCGCCTGCGGGGTCGCGGATGATGCCCACCCGCACCGCGGTCATCAGCGCCTGCGCGCGGTTGGCGGCGCCGAGCTTCTCGTACACCTTCGACACGTGCGTCTTGGCCGTCGACTCGCTGATGTAGAGCTGCCGCGCGATGGCCGGGATGGCCAGGCCGTCGGCGAGCAGGCCGAGGATCTCCCGCTCCCGCGGCGTCAGCCGCGGCCCCTCCGGGTCGAGCCGGCGGCGCATCGCCCCGGCCAGGTCGGCGGCGCTGAAGTTGCCCGGCGCGGCGGCCGCGTGGCGGGCGGCGTTGACGACCTCCTCCGCGGGCGCGCTCTTCGCCACGAACGCCGACGCGCCCGACTCCAGCGCGTCGAACATCTGCTGGTCGCCGGCGTACATCGTCAGCACCACGATGCCGACCTCCGGGCGGCGCCGGCGGATCGCGCGGGTCGCGTCCAGGCCGCTGCCGTCGGTCAGCCGCACGTCCATCACCACGACGTCCGGGTCGAGCGACGCGTCGGCCGCGACCGCCTCCTCGACCGACCCCGCCTCGCCGACGACGGTGAAGCCGCCGTCCTGCTCGAACGCCCGCCGCAGCCCGTCGCGGATCAGCGCGTGGTCGTCGACGAGCAGCACCTTGGTGGTCACCCGGCGGACCCTCCCATCGTCACCTCGACCGTCGTGCCGCGCGGCTCCCGTGCGCGCACGTCCAGCGTCGCGCCGAGCCGTTCGGCGCGCTCCCGCATGATCTCCAACCCGAAGCCGCGGTGCCCGTCCGGCGCCATGCCAGCCCCGTCGTCCTCGACGCGCAGCAGCGCCCGCGGCGGGTCCACCTCCAGCTTCACCCACAGGTTGCGCGCGCCCGAGTGCTTGCGGGCGTTGCTCACCGCCTCCTGCGCGATCCGCAGCAGCTCCGCCTCCGTGTCGGCGGGCAGCCGGGCCGGGTCCTCCGACAGCGACAGGTGCACCCCGATCCCGGCCTGCGCCGCCACCGAGCGGACGTACTCGCCCAGCGCCGCCCCCAGCCCGCCCGGCTCCGCCACCGAACGCAGCGAGAAGATCGACAGCCGCAGCTCGCCGACCACCTTCGTGACGTGCTGGCGCACCTGGCGCACCGTCTCCCGCGCCGACGGCCGCCCTGCGTCCAGCTCCGCGCCGAGGCCGTCCAGCGCGTAGCCGATGTAGACCAGGTCCTGCGCGATGCCGTCGTGGATCTCCCGCGCGACCCGCTGGCGTTCCTCCACGGTCGCGATCCGGCGGATCTCGTCGAACAGCAGCGCCGACTCCAGCCGCGGCGCCACCTCCGCCACCAGCGCGCCGACCTGGCGCACCGCCGCCGGCCCGAACGCCGCGTCCTCGGCCGACTCCAGCACCACGACCCCGCTGCACCCGGTCGCCGCCGGCACCGGCACGACGAGCAGCGACGCCATCCGCGACCGCACGTCGCGCCCGACCTCGCGCACCGCCAGCCCGCCGGCCCACGCCTGCGCCACCGCGCCGGTGCCGGTCGTCGTGGTGTCCAGGTCGAGGCGTTCGGCGCCGCGCACCACGAGCGGCGTCAGCCGGTCCGTGGAGCCCGCGAGCAGCACGGCCGCCCGGTCGTAGCGGACCACCTCGGCGCACTCGTCCAGCAGCGTCTCGGCGGCCGACATCGGGTCCAGGCTGCCGGGGAGCCGCCGGGTCATGCCGCGCAGCTCGGCGAGCAGCCGGGACACCTGCACGTACTGCGCCCGCGGCCCGGCCACGAACACCAGCGAGCGCACCCACGCCGCGAGCAGCCCGAACGCCACCGCCAGCACCAGCCACTGCACCGCGGCGACGGCGTACTGCCGGCCCTCCGCCCGGACCTCCGGCAGCCGCAGCCCCGCCGCGAGCAGCACCGCGAGCAGCGCGCTCGCGCCCGCGACGAGCCGCGCGCCGCCGCGGAACCCCACCGCGAACGCCGGCCCCAGCAGGTACGGCAGCAGCGGGCTGCGCGCGCCGCCGGTGACCGGGATCGCCAGCGACACGACGACCAGCTCCAGCGTCACCGGGACCCGCCACCACCACGACGTCTCGTCCTGCACCAGCGCCAGGCCGCCGAGCGCGGCCGCCCCCATCAGCCAGGCCAGCGTGGGGGCCGGGTCGGGCGCGGCGGACGCGAGCAGCGCCGACACGACGGCCGCCATGAGCCGCACGCCGCCGTTGGTGAGGGAGGCCCGGCGGGACGCCGTGTCACGCAGCGCGACGGTCTCGCGAGCCATGGGCCGACCGTACCGCGCCGCCCGCCCGCGGCCGCGCAGCCGTGGCATCCTGCGGTGCATGACCGAGCCCGTCGTCACGCTCCGCGCCGTCCTCGACCGCACCGACGCGGCCGTCCGCGCCGGCGAGGCCGCCGGCCCCGCGCTGTACCCGACCGGCTTCACGCCGCTCGACACGTACCTCGGCGGCGGGCTGCGCGCCGGCGAGCTCACGCTGCTCGGCCGGCCGCAGGGCCTCGGCAAGACGACGTTCGCGCTCCAGGTCGCCCGCAACGCCGCCGTCTCCGGCAGCGACGTCGTCTACTTCTCGTTCGAGCACGACGAGGTGACGCTGTTCGCCCGGCTGGTCGCGCTGGAGGCGGGGCTGCGGCACGCGCCGGTGACGCTGCGGGACGTGCGCGCCGCGCTCGACGCCACCGACGCCTCGGCCGCCGGCCTCGGCGGCCGGCTCGGGCCGGGCGGCGCGGAGGCGGTCGCGGCCGTCGCGGAGTACGCCGACCGGTTCCTCGTGCACCGCTCCGACGGCCGGCTCACCACGCCCGAGGCGATCGCCCAGGTCGCCGGCGCCTACACCGGCGACCACCGCGCGCTGGTCGTCGTCGACTACCTCCAGAAGGTCGCCGTGCCCGGGCCCACCGAGGACGAGCGCAGCACGCTCGCGGTCGAGGCGTTGAAGGACCTGGCGCTCGAGCTCGACGTGCCGGTGCTGGCGATCGTCGCCGCCGACAAGGCCGGGCTGGCCAAGGCCGGGCGGCTGCGCATCTTCGACCTGCGTGGCTCCTCCGCGCTCGCCTACGAGGCCGACGTCGTGCTCATGGTCAACGACAAGTACGACGTCGTCGCCCGCCACCACCTCGTCTACGACGTCGCCAACGCCGACCGCTTCCGCGGCTGGGTCGTCCTCACCGTCGAGAAGAACCGCTCCGGCCTGGACCGGGTCGACCTGGAGTTCCGCAAGGCGTTCGAGGAGGGGCGGTTCGACACCGACGGCAACGCCGTCGCCGAGCAGCTCGTGGACGAGCGGGTCTACGTCGAGTAGGGCGCCAGCGCCCGCGCCAGCGCGCGGACCGCGACCGCCTCGCGCAGCACCGGCGCCGTCTCCGCCGCCACCGCGGCCGCCGCCCGCAGCTCCTCCGCGCCGAACGCCGCCCCGTCGCGGCCGGCGACCAGCAGCGCGTTGGCGCCCGGCACCGGCACCGCGAGCACCCGCTCGCGCGCGGCCGGTGCCACGGCGCCGTCCAGCGCGACCGGCTCGCCGCCGGCCAGCACGTCGGTGACCAGCCAGTGGTCGCCGTCGACGTCCGCGCTCTCCTCGGGCGGGCGCAGGCCGTGGCCCGCGGCGACCCGCCAGCAGCCGCCCTCGGGGAGCAGCAACGCCGCCGCGTCGGCGGCCGTGCGCCCGGCCAGCGCGTCGACCGCCTGCGCGGCGCAGCCGGCGACGCCGGTCAGCTCGTGGGCGCGTTCGGTGAGCGCCGCGACCAGCTCCATCACGTCCCGCTCGGGCTCCGGCCCGGGGGCCGGCTGCGGCTCGGCCTCGGGCTCCGGCTCCGGCTCGGGCTCCGGCTGCGGCAGCGGGAGCAGGTCGTCCGGCACGCGCACCCGCGGCACGACCGGCGGGCCCTCGTGCGGCACCAGCGAGCCGCTGTCGCTGATCGTCATGCCGATGCTGGCGGCGACCGCGCTGAGCAGCTCCGTCTCGTTCGCGGGGGGCGGCGGCAGCGTCACCGGGCCGGCGTCGAGCAGCGCCCCCAGCGCCTCGACCAGCCCAGGCAGCGAGATCGGCAACGGCAGCACGCGCGCCGCCGGCCCGACGTGCTCGGCGGTCGTCTCCCAGCCGGGGGAGGAGTTCGAGACGAGCAGCACCGGCACGCCGGTGCCCTCCGCGCGCAGCCGCTGCACGGCCGACTCGGCGGCGACCGCGTCGGAGAGCTCCAGCACCACCGCGTCGGCGATCCGCGCGTCGCGGGTCCAGTCGCCGTGCCGGTCCGGGCGCACGTCGGTCACCTCGTGACCCTGGTGGCGCAGGCCCATGCCGAGGGCGGGGTTGCGGGAGACGACGACGACGGCGGCCATCAGACGAAGTTCTCCACGATGCTGATCGCGGCGGGGCCGATGACCACCACGAACAGCACCGGCAGGATGCAGAAGATCAGCGGGAACAGGATCTTCACCGGCACCTTCTGTGCCTGCTCCTCCGCGCGCTGCGTGCGCTTGATGCGCATCTCGCGCGCCTGCACCCGCAGCACGTTGGCGATCGGGATGCCGAACACGTCGGCCTGGATCATCGCGGTGACGAAGTTGCGCAGGTCGGCGACGTTGGTGCGCTCGGACAGCGCGCGGAACGCGTCGGCGCGGCCGAGGCCGATCTGCATCTCCTGGAGCACGCGGAAGAACTCCTCGGCGAGCGGCCCCTCGGTGTTGCGCGCGACCTGCGCGAGCGCCGAGTCGAAGCCGAGGCCCGCCTCGACGGAGATCGTGAGCAGGTCGAGCGCGTCGGGGAGGGTGCGCTGGATCTGCTCGGAACGCTCGTACGCACGCTGGTAGAGCCACAGGTCCGGCGCGAAGTAGCCGAGGACGCCGAGCACCACCGCGAGCCCGATCGCCGGCAGCGCGCTGCCGCCGAGCGCCAGCGGCAGGAAGAAGCCGAACGTCCCCAGCGCCAGCAGCCCCAGCGCCTTGAACGCCAGCACCCGGTCGGCGTCCCAGCGCGGCGGCGAGCCGGCCACCTCCAGCTTGTGCCGGAAGCGTTCGGCCTGGCCGCCCGGGGTCAGCCGCCGGCCGAGGCCGGTGAGGCGGTGCAGCGTCGGCGTGAGGACGCGGTCGCCGAAGTCCGGCTGCGCCTCGCGGCGCATCGACTCCGGAACGGCTTCGAGCGCGCGGACGGCGGCGAGCGAGCGGTTGACCTGCGCGCGCTCGGAGGTGAGCGCGCCGACGGTCGCGAGCATCAGCGCCAGCGACACGAAGATCGCGCCGAGCCCGAGGACGAGCATCGCGTGGTCGCCCATCAGACCTCCACCTTGACGACCTTGCGCAGCCAGAACACGCCCGCGACGAACAGCAGCGCGCCGGTCCCGATCATCGCGAGGCCGAGCTCGGTCGTGAACAACGGCTTGATGTACTCCGGGCGGACCAGCACGAGGTACAGCGCGAAGATCGGCGGCAGGCCGCCGAGCACCCAGGCGGAGAGCCGGCCCTCGGCGGAGAGCACGCGCACCTGGCGGCGCACGCGTTCGCGCTCGCGCATCGTGTTGGCGACCGTCGTCAGCACCTCGGCGAGGTTGCCGCCGACCTCGCGCTGGATGCGGATCGCCATGACGACCCAGGCGAAGTCCTTGCTGTCCATGCGGGCCGCGATGTTGTCGAGCGCGTCCTCGATCGGCACGCCGAGGCGGCTCTCGATGATGGCCCGGCTGAACTCGCCGGCGATCGGCTGCGACCCCTCGCGGACCACGGCGTCGATCGCCTGCGGCAGCGAGTAGCCGGCCGACAGGCTGCCGGCGAGGAGCTGCATGGTGTCCGGCATCTGCGTCATGAACGCGTTGCCGCGCCGGGACGCCTTGAGCTTCAGGTAGAGGTACGGCAGCGCGAAGCCGAGGATCAGGCCGCAGAGCGTCGGCAGCGCCCGGCCGCCGGTGAGCAGCAGGAACAGCAGCGCCAGCCCGAACGTCGCGCCCGCGTGGATGAGCAGCCACTCGGCCGGCTTCAGCGCGCTGCCGCCGCGTTCCAGCGCCCGCGCCAGCCGCGACTCCAGGTCGCGCTGCCGGACGACGCGCCCGGCCAGCTCGACCGCGGACCGCGCGACGCCGCTGTCGCCGAGCGCGGTCGGCTCCGGCGCCTCCTTCGCCGCCCGGCCGGTGAGCGTGTAGAGCGACAGGCGGCGGCGCATCCGGCCGGACTGCCGGTCGCCGCCGACCGAGCCGAACGCCAGCGCGAACATCACCAGCAGCCCCGCGAACAGCGCCCCCAGCGCGATCCACAGGACGGTCCGGCTGCCGAACGCGCCCGCGTCGGTGCTCACCGGCGGCGCCGTCGGCGGCCCCTCGGTCACCGGCGCCGCCGGCACCGTGGCCAGCGCCTCGTCGGTGAGGTCGGCGCTGCCCGCGCGCGCGGACACCGCGATCGTCACCGGGCCGACGACCGTGTCGGGCAGCGTCGCCGTGACGACGAGCTGATTGGACAGGGCGCGCGCGGTCGCGCGGAACGCCGCACCCACGTCGCCGGCGCGGGCCGCCGCGACGAGCCGGCCGCTGCCGGCCTGCGCGATCCGGCCGAGCACGGGTGCGGTCTCCGCCGTCTGGAACGCCACCGTGTCGACGGTCGCGCCGGACGCCTTCGCCGTGGCGAGCACCGTGGCGAGCGTCGCCCTGCTGCGGGTGTCGCCGCCGTCGCTGAGCACCAGCGCGCTGCGTGCGCCGGCCTTGCCGAGCTCGCGCAGCCCGAGCAGCACGCCGTCGTAGAGCGACGTCTCGCCCGCCGGCTGCAACGCCGCGATCGCGCGGCGCAGCGCCTCGCGGTCGGTCGTGGGGGGCACCCGGACGACGGCCCGGTCGGAGAACGTCACCAGCCCGACGCGCACGTCCTTCGGCACCGCGCTCAGGAAGGCGAGGCCGGCGGTCTTCGCGCCGGTGATGCCCTCGCCCTTCATGCTGCCGCTCGTGTCGATGACCAGCTCGGCGCGGCGCTCGACCGCCTCGCCGGTGAGGCGTTCGGCGGTGGCCTCGACGGCGTTGCCGTCGACCGTCACGTGGACCGAGGCGGGGTCGACGGTGACGCCGTCGGGCAGCGACCCGGCGGAGAAGACGAGCTTCACGGTGCCGTGGTCGGCGTCGATCTGGGTGATGCGGCCGCCGGCCGCCCACGCCGGGACCGCCGCGGTCGCGACGGCGAGCGCCGCCAGCGGGGCGGCGAGCCAGGCGCGAGCCCTCATCGGCTGAACTTCTCGAAGGCGAACACCTTCGGGTCGACGACCACCCCCGCGTCGGCGAGCTTGTCGAGGAACTTCGGCCGCAGGCCGGTCGACTTCAGAACGCCCTTGCTGCGGCTGTTCTCGTCGAAGCCCATGCCGTGGTCGAACAGGAAGATGTCCTGGAGCGTGATGACGTCGCCCTCCATGCCGACGACCTCGGTCACGTGGGTGATGCGCCGGGTGCCGTCCTTGAACCGCGTCTGGTGCACGATCAGGTCGATCGCGTTGGACACCTGCTCGCGGATCGCGCGGACCGGCAGATCGAGGCCCGCCATCAGCACCATCGTCTCCAGGCGGGACAGCGCGTCGCGCGGGCTGTTCGCGTGGATGGTGCAGATCGAGCCGTCGTGGCCGGTGTTCATCGCCTGGAGCATGTCCAGCGCGGCGGCGTCGCGGACCTCGCCGACGACGATGCGGTCGGGGCGCATGCGCAGCGAGTTGCGGACCAGGTCGCGGATGGTCACCTCGCCGCGGCCCTCGATGTTCGGCGGGCGCGCCTCGAGCCGCAGCACGTGCTCCTGGTCGAGCTGGAGCTCGGCGGCGTCCTCGATGGTGACGATCCGCTCGTCCTCCGGGATGAACGACGACAGCATGTTCAGCGTCGTCGTCTTGCCGGCGCCGGTGCCGCCGGAGACCAGGACGTTGAGGCGGCCGCTCACGCAGGAGGCGAGGAACTCCGCGACGATGCGGTTCATCGTGCCGAAGCCGACGAGGTCGTCCACGCGGTACGGGTCGGCCGAGAACTTGCGGATCGTCAGCAGCGAGCCGTCCAGCGCCAGCG
The DNA here is from genome assembly GCA_035714365.1 of Mycobacteriales bacterium. Classification (GTDB taxonomy): domain Bacteria; phylum Actinomycetota; class Actinomycetes; order BP-191; family BP-191; genus BP-191. The sequence goes on from DASTMB010000063.1 coordinate 16,306, forward strand.
GCGGGATGATCGCGTTGACGCGGGAGCCGTCGGGGAGGCGGGCGTCGACCATCGGGCTCGACTCGTCCACGCGCCGGCCGACCCGGCCGACGATCTTCTCGATGGTGCGGCGCAGGTGCGCGTCGTCGGCGAAGCCGCCCTCGACCGGGTACAGCTTGCCGGCTCGCTCGATGTAGATGGAGTCCGGGCCGTTGACCATGACCTCGGTGACGTCCGGGTCGCGCAGGAACGGCTCCAGCGGGCCGTAGCCGAGGATGTCGTCGGCGATGTCCTGCGCGATGCGCGTGCGGTCGCTGGTGGTGAGCGGCGTCTCCTCGTGCCGCAGCACCTCCTGGAGCGTCTGGCGGACCTTCGTCTCCAGCTCGCTCTGCGTCATCCGCGCGTCGTAGAGCGTCGGCCCGAGGTTCTCGAGCAGCGTCTGGTGGACGGTGCGCTTCACGTCCGCGAACGGGTCGACGTGCCGCTGGCGCTGCCGGGTCTGGCCGCCGGTGACCGTCGCCTGCTGCTCCGGCTCCGGCTGCTTGGTCTTCTTCGCCTGGGCGAGGCGGTCGGCGAGGCTCACGTTGACTTCTCCCTGCGGCGCAGGCCGAAGCGCCGGTTGTCGGTACGCATGGACGCGGGCAGCGGCTTGGCCGTCACGCCGGCCGCCACCTCCTTCTCGGCGAACGCCCGGATCGCCTGGGACACCGGGTGACCCGGCTCGTCCAGCACGATCGGGACGCCGCGGTTGATCGAGGCGGGGACCGAGCGCGACGACGGGATCTGCACCGAGATCGGCACTCGCAGCGTCTTCTCGACCTCGCCGAGCTGGAGCCCCACCTTCGAGTCCGCGCGGTTGAGCACGATCCGCCACTTGTCGCGCGGGTAGTTGAGCAGGTCCAGCGTCTCCAGCGTCAGCTTGAGGTTCTTCAGCGCCGGGATGTCCAGCGTCGCGAGCAGCGCCACGAAGTCGCTCTCGTCGAACGCCGCCAGCACGTGGTCGGTGAACGCCGGCGGCGTGTCCACGACGACGAAGTCGAACATCTGCTTGAGCACCCGCAGCACCCGCCCGACGAGCGGCGCCGGGATCGACTCGGCCGCGCCCGGCTCGACCGGCGCGACCAGCGTCGTCAGCCCGGGGGAGTGCGGCGTCAGCAGCGCGGCGACCGCCTGCTCGTCCAGCGAGTCCATCATCGGCACCGCGTCGGAGAGCGTGTGCGCCGGGAAGAGCTGCAACGCGATCGCCACGTCGCCGAACGCCAGGTCCAGGTCGACCAGGCAGACGTTGCGCTTGCCGCCGTCGGCGAGCGCGGCGGCGAGGTTGGTGGACACCGTCGTCTTGCCGGCGCCGCCCTTCGCCGAGAACACCGTGACCAGCCGCCCCGTCGGCCCCGACTCCGGCGTGGTCGCGGTCAGGCCCGCCTGCTCGCGGAGGGCGTTGGAGAAGTCCACGGCCCGCTGCACGGCGCTCTGGATGCCGGGCAGGTCGCGCTCCTTGACGACCTCCCGCACGCCCGCCCGCAGCGCCTCGGTCAGCGTCGCCGTGTCCATCCGCGGCCGCACCAGCACGACGCCGAGCGCCGGCCGGCTCAGCCGCATCGAGTCGGCCAGCGCGAGCGCCGCGTCGAGGTCGACGTGCGGCCCGATCAGCACGACGGAGACGTCGGGCGTCTCGCTGAGCAGCCGGGCGGCCGTGTCGAGGTCGGGCACCACGGCGGCACCCGAGCCCGCGGCACCGCGCAGCGCCTCCTGGGAGAGCGCGTCCGGCTCGACGACGACGATCAACGAAGCTCCTTAGCTGAACAGGTTGCGGGCGTCGGTGCCCGGGCCGGGAGCCACCTTCGAGTCCTTCGAGAGCAGCGCGAAGTACAGCGTGCCGCTCTGCGACGCGAAGATCATCTTCTGGCCCTGCGTCTGGTCGACGGCGAGCGTGAGGATCGCCGTCGGTACCGCCTCGGTGTTCGTGTCCCCGTTGCTCGCCGGACGCAACGTCGTCGGGCCGACCGCGAGCACGCTGAGCTTCGGCAGCAGCAGCCGGGTGACCGGCCCGGTCGCGCCGGCGCCCGCCGCCGGCCCGGACACCGTCAGGAACACCGCGACGTCCGAGCCCGGCCGGACGAAGCCCGCGACGCGCTGCGGGTCGCCGAGCTGGAAGCTCATGCCGACCTTCCCGGACGGGATCGGCAGCACGCCGCTCGTCCCGGCCGCCGCGAACTTCTGCGGGATGATCTGCTCGCCCGGGTAGATGTCGCTGACGGCGATCAGGTCGCCGATCGAGCGCGCGTCCTGGAGGTACCCGGTCACCAGCGCCGAGCGCGGCACCGCCTGGAGCTTGAACGACCCCTGGCCCTCCGCCTGCGCCCCCGTCGTCCCGGCGCGGATCAGCGACTTGGCCACGAGCACGTTGACCGGCTCCTGGTCCCTCAGCGCCCGCTCGTCGGTGCGGTTGACGTAGGCGAACACGAGCGTCGTGCCCAGCGCCGCCACGACCAGCGCGGCGATGAGCAGCAGCGTACGGCGACCCACGACTCAGTCAGCCCCTCACGGTTGTCAGTCGGTACGGATGGAACGTCATCGGATGAGCCGGACCCTCAGCAGCGGCGTCGGCACCGAGTCGGACGGGTCCGGCGCCATGACCAGGTTGCCCTGGCCGGAGTTCTGGATCTTGTCGGCCCAGAACTGCGCGCCCTGCTGCTCCTGCGCCGCCTGCCCGCCGTAGTCGAACGTGGCGTTCGGCGTGAACAGCACGCCGCGCAGGAACAGCGAGCCCTGGCCGGTGATCGAGTTCGTCCCGGTCTTCTCGCTCCACACCGCGACCTTCCAGAACCGCGCGTCCTGGCAGGCGTCGTTGCAGTCGGCGGGCGCCGGGTCGAGGCGGGGGTTGCTCATGAAGACGGTGCCGGCGTTGCCGCCGAAGTCGATGTGGCCGTCGTCGAGGAAGACCGCCGTGTGCGGCGTGAAGATCGACCCGTCCCTGCGGAAGAGGTCGCCCTGCTGCACGAACAGGATGCCCTCGGTCGGTGCCAGCGCCTGCGTGATCTCGCCCGTGGTCGCGTCCACCGTCGGGCAGGTCGCCGCCAGGACGTTCATCGCGAAGCAGCCGCCGGCCTGCACGTTGATGCCGCCGCGGGTCACGACGTTGCCGCCCTGGATGATCAGCGGCGCCTTGATGTCGAGCGACGCGCAGTCGAAGTAGTAGTTCGCCGGGGTCTTCACGACCAGGCTGTTGACGTTGCACTCGCCGCCGGACAGCCGCACGAACGCCTGCGAGCCGTAGGAGAGGGGCGACGGGGCGTACCCGCCGGTGGGGATCGACGTGCCGGCGTAGGCGGCCCGCAGGTTCGCGACGTACGGGACGGAGCAGCCGGTGGCGCAGCCGTACACGTTCGTCACCGGCGTCGCGCCGGAACGCTCGCCCAGCACGGTCGGCGTCGGCGCGAGCCGCGCGCCCACGGAGCTGTAGGCGTACGTCGGGTTGCCCGTGGGCGAGGCGTTGAGCGCCCAGGACAGGATGATGCCGGTGCCGGGACCGGTCGCGCCGTCGGCGCGGATCGAGGTCGCGGCGTTGGGGCCGACGTCGATGACGCGCCGGCCACCGCCGCACCCCGCCCCGGACGACTCCACCGCGATGATGCCGGGCCGCGTGCCGATGGCCGGGTCGGGGTCGGTCACCGACGCGACCCGGATGAACCCCTGGCTGGACGTCCGCAACGTCTGGCAGTCGGTGCGGTTGAGGACGTTGAGCGCGGCGATCGGCGCCCCCGGGCCGGCCTCCTTCGCCGCGCGGGCGACGCTGGTGACACCGGTGGCGTTGGAGCGCACGCCGAAGATCGTCGCGAACGACGCCTGCTGGACCTGCGCGACCCCCACCGCCATCCGCAGGCACGGCTCGTTGCCGTCGACGTCCGGGTCGACCGACTGGACGGTCGTGGAGCTCACGGCGGGCTGGGCGTTCGGCGCCGTGAGCAGCACCGAGCTGTCCGGGATCGGCCAGGTGACGGTGACGGTGTACGCGCCGACGGTGCCGACGGCCGGGGGCGTGGCGAGCGGGCAGGCCGTGGTGGGGTCCCACGCGGCGGGCAGGCTGGTGCAGCCGGTCGCGGCGGGGACGGTGAAGCCGAGGTTGGTGGCGAGGTAGCCCCACGCCTTCTCGCACGCCTCGCGCGGCTTCGCGCCGCCGGTGAGGAAGGGGTCGAGCGACATCGCTCCCGCGACCGCCGCCGAGTCGGCCGCGAGCCGCGTCTGCCGGCGGTTCTGGCGCAGCGCGCCGAGGTCCACGACGATCGCGGCCATGCCGATCACCGCGACGAGCAGCAGGCCGTAGAGGATCGCGTACGCGCCCTCGTCGGTCCGCTCCAGGTGGCGCCTCATGTCGACGGCACCGCCTCGAAGTGCGTCGTCGACGTGCTCCCGATCGTGATCCTGCCGCCGAGGAAGACGAAGTCGAGCACGGTGTTCGCGCGCACCACGACCTGCACCCGGGCGTCGTCCCGGCCGTCGCTGGTGCAGGTGCCGCTGGACAGGACCGCGGCGGCGGCGGAGCCGGTGAGCTCGGCCTTGCGCGCCACCGCGGGGGTCGCGGTCGGGTCGACGTAGGCGACGCAGATGTACCGGCCCGCGCGGGACGCGGTGAGGTCGTCGCCGCCCGCGGACATCGCGACGTTCACGACCTTCGGCAGCCAGGTGTCGACGGTCCCCGAGCCGCTGGGCGCGCTCGACTTCAGCGACAGCGTGGCGCCGTAGCGGGACGCCTCGCGCGCGGCCTGCGTCAGGTTGATCTTCTGGTTGAACGCGAAGCCCATGTCGATGATGCCGAACACGATCACGAGGAACAGCGGGAACAGCAGCGCGAACTCCACCGCCGCGGCGCCGTGGTCGCCGCGGCAGCGCGCCCGCCGCCCCCGCGGCGTGCCGACCGCCATCCGTGTCCTGCCGTCCTCGCGGGACCGCCGGCCCTGCTGCCGACCGGTCTCACGCTGATCCTGTCGCATCCGGGTGCGGCGCGTCGCGGCGTTGCGCCGGTTCGCGCGTCCTTTTCCTGGTCCCGAACCCGGCATATGCCGCTATCCCGCGGCCACGGTGACCGCCACGAACGCCCGCCGCGCCGGGTCGCGCCACCCCCGCGCGGCCACCGCCGCCGACCGCGCCCCGAGCAGCAGCACCGGCAGCGCCACCGCCGCCGGGAACCACCACACGCCGGTCGCCGCCGCGCCCGCGACGAGCAGCCCGGCGACGGTCGTCTGCGCCGCCATCCGCACCGAGTAGACGGCCATCGTGCCGGGCGGCGCCGGGGTGTCGCGCCGCCCGCGCAGGTCGGCGCGGTGCGGCCGGGTCACCGACAGCCGCAACGACGTGCCGACCACCGACACGACCGTCGCCGCGACCGCCGACACCAGGCCCACCAGGTGCGCCGCGGTCGGCCGGCCCTGCACCCGCAGCAGCCCCGCGCCGACCGCCAGCAGCACGCAGACCAGCGACGTCTCCGCGACCACCACCGCCTTCGACCGCAGCGCCAGCCGCGGGTCGTGCGGGAGCGTCGCCAGCCAGATCGCGCCGCCGGCGTCGAGGCAGAACGCGTTCACCCCGAACAGCAGCGCCGCGCCGCTCGCCACCAGCCCCGGGAGCAGCAGCAGCGTGCCCCACTCCACCCCGAGCGCGAACGCCACCGTCCCCGGCAGCAGCCCCAGCACGAACGCGCCCCGCCGCAGCGACGCCGACCGCCACACGCTGGCCCGGTCCACCGCGAGCAGCTCGCCGAACGCCGTCCGCCGCTGCGCCCGCCGCCCCACCTGCCGCGACTCCCGCGCGGTGCCCGCGTCGCCGGGGCGGCGCAGCGACCAGTCGCACGCCGCCCGCCCGGCCGCCAGCGCGACCGCCGCGAGCAGCGCGAGCGCGAGGGTCGTGGCCGCCCAGGCGCCGTAGGCGTGCTGCTCGGCGACGCCGACGGTCGCCGTCACGACGCGGATCGTCGG